>CAKKRA010000058.1 GCA_919902475.1 Nitrospiria bacterium | reverse complement strand
ACAAACAATGATGAGCCAAAGAAGGCAAGCAGGCCGTTTGATGCAAAGAGGGACGGTTTTGTAATGGGTGAGGCTGCCGGCCTGTTGATGCTTGAGGAGCTTGAATTTGCCCAAAAACGCGGTGCAAGGATATATGCAGAGGTTGTTGGATATGGCATGACAGGAGACGCATATCACATTACTGCTCCATCCCCTGACGGCGATGGCGCCTATAGATGCATGAAGGCAGCCTTAGGAGATTCTGGTCTGCCCCAAACCTCAATACAATATATAAATGCCCATGGCACATCTACAAAGTTTAATGATGAATTGGAGACAATGGCAATTAAAAGACTATTCGGCGAATATGCATACAAGATACCTGTCAGCTCTACCAAATCAATGACAGGCCATATGCTTGGGGCAGGGGGCGGCGTTGAGGCTGTTGTCAGTGTGTTGACAATTGTCAATGGAATAATACATCCTACAATTAATTATGAGTTTCCTGACCCTCAGTGCGACCTTGATTATGTTCCGAATAAAGCAAGACAGACAAAGGTGGATGCTGTACTGTCCAATTCCTTTGGTTTCGGCGGCACAAATGCCTCTTTGATTTTTAAAAAGTTTGAAAAATAATGGTTCAACAGGCTCACCATAAATGTTAGAAGATAAATTAGTAAACCTCCAGAAGATGCTCGGCTGCACCTTTCATAATATCAACCTCCTTATTGAGTCTGTAACACACAAGTCGTATATCAATGAGAAGAAGAACAAAAATCGGAAAGATAATGAAATATTAGAATTCTTGGGTGATGCAGTGCTCAATCTTATTATCAGTGAATATCTTATAAAGAGCTATCCTCATTTCTTTGAAGGCGAGTTGTCAAAGATAAGGTCAATGGTTGTGAATGAATTAACCTTGGCAGATATTGCAAGAAAAATAGATCTGGGCAGTTATCTCTATCTGGGAAGCGGCGAGGAGCAGAGCGGCGGCAGGAATAAGAATTCCATACTTGCAAATGCCCTTGAGGCAGTTATTGCAGCTATCTATTCTGACTGCGGACTGAATGAGGCCGCATCGTTTATTATTAGAAATTTTGAGGATATTATAAGGATATCAGCAGAAAAAAAGGTGTCCTTTGATTTCAAGACAGAGGTTCAGGAATTGTGTCAGAGATATAAATTGCCTCTTCCAGTCTATAAGGTATCAGGCGAAAAGGGGCCTGAGCACGAGAAGGTCTTTGAGATTGAACTTTTGATTGACAGCAAGGCATTTGGAAGGGGCAGCGGAAGAAGCAAAAAAGAGGCAGAGCAGATAGCAGCAGAAGAGGCGATAAAGAAATTAAAAATGCAAAATGCAAAATGAAAATTTAAGAAAAATGAAGGTTCTTGCGCCAGCAAAGATAAACCTCTTTTTAGAGGTTGTGGATAAGAGGATTGACGGGTATCATAATATCCGCACGATTTTTCAGAAGATTGAATTGTTTGATGAGCTTTCTTTTGAAGAGGCAGACAATGGGATATTATTGACAGTTGAAGGCGCCTCCCTTCCAACAGGGCATGAGAATATTGTCTACAAGGCAGTAAAAGGCATTATGGATTATGCAAATATCAAAAAAGGGATAAGGATTCATATTAAAAAAAATATCCCTGTTGCTGCAGGCCTTGGCGGCGGGAGCAGTGATGCAGCAGCAGCCTTATTAGGCGCTTGCAGCCTCTGGGGCTTAAGCATTACTTTTAATGAATTATTGGTAATAGCGGCAGACTTGGGCGCAGATGTGCCCTTTTTTTTGCATGGCGACTCTGCCCTGGGACTTGGAAGAGGGGATGAGCTTTATCCAATAAATCTGCCTTGGCAAATGCGGCTTCTTATTGTGAATCCGTGTATTGAAGTTTCCACTGCCTCGGTATATGAGAAATACGATTCATTGAATAATACAAAAATGTTATTGACAAAAGATGAGAAGGATATTAAAATTAAATGCTTTATTCACAGTAAGGCAAGTATTGAAAATATAGGGGGATTCCTTTATAATGACCTTGAGGCTGTTGCGTTAAGAGATTATCCTGTTATCAGGGAATTAAAGGCCGAACTGATAAAACAGGGTGCAGCAGGAAGCCTTATGACAGGAAGCGGTCCAACAGTCTTCGGGGTATTCTTAAATGAAAAGGAGGCGAAGAAGGGGGCATTGTAATTTGAAATAAGGGGTTATAAGGTATGGGTTACAAAAACTCTCAGAGACAAT
>CAKKRA010000057.1 GCA_919902475.1 Nitrospiria bacterium | reverse complement strand
TCAATGATAAGAAGCTTTGGTTTATCAGGGTGTGGGGTACAGGGTATAGGGTGTAATGGAGGCGACATAATCAATCCTTTGCTAAAGAGTTTATTAGTTTATACAACATTTTTGATACTTCTTCCTGAAGAAGCTGTAAATCATAATAATTTCCATCCGCAATTATTTTTAAATCTTTTGATAAAGATATTAAGGTTTCCAGCTCGCTGCATGAACCTAAGGCAATATGTAAAAATTGGATATATTCTTTCCTGCTTCTTCTCCGATAGCCCTCAGCGATATTGCAGGGTATTGAGACTGCTGCGCGTCTCATCTGTGAAATCAAACCGAATTTTTCTTCTGCAGGAAATTTTTCTGTAGTCTTATACACTCGCAAAGAAAGCTCATATGCCTTTTGATAAACAGTAAGCTCTTTATAGCTCTTCATTGTTGCCTTCACCCTATCCCCTACACCCTATCCACATCCCCTTCACCCTGTACCCTATCCTATTGGCAGCCTTATCGCAAACACCGTCCCCTTCCCAACCTCGCTTTCCACTTCTATGCTTCCTCCATGCGCCTCAACAATTGCCTTGCACTGAAAAAGGCCTATTCCAAAACCGCTTTTCTTGGTTGTCTTGAAAGGCTTAAATAATTCCCTTTCCATAAACTCCTTAGACATGCCAGCGCCGTTATCAGAGACTGCTATACACACTTTGCCGTCGCTTAATGACGCCTGCACGGTTATCCTTCCATCCTTGCCAATAGCCTCATATGCATTTGAGATAAGATTAAAAAATACCATTTCGATTGCATCAGAGTCAACACTAATCTGGGGTATGCTATTAATCTCATTAATAACAGCGATATTTTTATTCTTAGTTAAGGCGAGCCTTTTTATTGCGCTGTCAATCTGGCTTTTTATGTCAACCCTCTCTTTATTTATCTCTATCCCCCTATTCGCTGTTGCTGAAAGCTTTCCAATCAATCTTTTCATCCTGTTCACTGTGCTGTCAATTGTCTTAATGGCATCCTTCTGAAATTCTGGATTATTTAAATTGTATCTGGCATTCTGGCTTACAAGGGAGAGTGAATTTGTTAAATTCTTCAGGTCATGCATTATAAAAGACGACATCCTGCCAAATGCCTCAACCTCCTTTGCAGTCATCAGGTCATTGACAAGCCTTATATTCTTTATCTGCACAGCAGCCTGTGTTGATATCGCCTTTAGAAGCTGAAAATCGTCGTGACCGTATGATTCTCCGGCAATGTCTTCACCCATGAGGACAAAACCAATTATCTCATCATCTGCAATCAGAGGGCTGCATAAGACTGCT
>CAKKRA010000056.1 GCA_919902475.1 Nitrospiria bacterium | reverse complement strand
TTCTCCCGCCTTTTCAGGCGATAAAAAGGATGAAGGCATTTACAGAAGGACTGCTGACTCCTTCTGGTCTCTGACATATAAGGTTGGCGGCGTTTTTAAAGATGGCTATAAAAGCATTGCTGGTTATTTCAGGGCAGAATCGCCGAAGATGAAGGAGCATGGCAGGGAGATAAAAGAGGAGATTAAAAAAACAAACGAGAATATTGGCAAGGCGCTTAAAGAGGCAGGCAAAGAAATCAAGGAAAAGAATGAAAAGGTGAAAAAGGAGTTAAAGAAAAAATAGCATACGCTTAAAAAAAACTTGAATTAAACGGCAAAGTAAAAAGCTCCAGATGCAAGGCGGAGCGAGGACTCGCACCGCAGCATACAAGTTAGTATGTGAGGATGCGAGGCCGAAGCGACAACGCAGCAGATGGACTTTTTAAAAAGCCGTAGAGGGGGGATAAGATGCAGGTTATATTACTGGAAGACATTGACAGGGTCGGCAAAAAAGGCGTAATAATTAATGTGTCAGATGGATACGCAAGAAATTTCTTGCTTCCAAAAAAGAAGGCAGTAGAGGCTACACCGGTAAATAAGAAAAGATTAGATGAGGAGTTAAAACACGCAGAGGCGCGTTTAGGGAAAGAAAAAGAGGTATTACAAATACTGGCAGGGAAGATAAATAATGCCTCTGTTACAATAGCGCAAAAGGTTGGCGAAGGGGACAGGCTCTTTGGTTCAGTGACAGCAATGGATATTGTGGATGCATTGGCAAAAGAGGGCATTCATATAGATAAAAAGAAGATTCATATTGAAAATCCAATCAAGGAATTAGGCGCTTTTACAGTTCCCATCAAACTCCATCCTGAGATAACAGCAGAGCTTAAGGTGAGTGTGGTGAAGGCATAACCTTACTAAAATATGCCAACAGCAATACTTGAAAATAAAGAGACGCTAACACGAGAAATCCTTCAATTAAAAGAAGCGAGAAATGCCTTGATCCTTGCCCACAATTACCAGCGGGCAGAGATACAGGACCTTGCAGATATAACCGGCGACTCGCTTGAGCTGTCAAGGGCAGCGGCAAAGACCAATAATCCAATAATCGTCTTCTGCGGCGTGCATTTTATGGCAGAGTCTGCTTCAATCCTCTCGCCTGATAAGACTGTCCTCTTGCCGGAGATTACAGCAGGCTGCCCAATGGCAGATATGATTACAGTTGAAGGCGCGAGGAGAACAGATAGAAAGGAGTACCGCGATTTACTTGGGATTGCCTTTGAATTTGCCGATGAATTTACATTAAAAGATTTAAAGTCAAGGCATCCCGGCGCGCCTGTTGTATGCTATGTAAATACATCT
>CAKKRA010000055.1:1348-2564 GCA_919902475.1 Nitrospiria bacterium | reverse complement strand
AAATGGATTCCTTGCAAAGAATGCATTCCAGTAAAGCCTTGGCCTCGTATAAAACCTCTGTATAGCCTTTGGATGTATCTCGCTAATCCTTTCAAGGGAGAGTGTCTTTGTTGTCATTGTCGGGCAGAGAATGTCATATTTTGAATAATCAAAAATCTTTACCCTATCCTCTAATATCGCCCTTTTGTGATAATCTGTGCCTGGAATTGGAGTTGCGAGGCATATTGCAAAATGGTCGCTGTATGGCTGTGCAAAGGCAACTGTCTGCCTTAAGGTCTCTTCTGAATCCTCTGCATCGCCGAACATTATATTTGTAAGAAGCAGAAGACCGTGCCTTTTTACAGTCTTCATTGCCTTCTCTGCAAGCTCAGGGTTCTGTTTCTTATTGTAATTTGAAAGCGCTGTAGTTGAAGGGGTCTCAACACCCATGGATACCATGTATAGGCCAAGACTTTTTAATCTCGGCAGGATATCCTCATCCCTTACAATGGTGTCTGTCCTTGATTGAAACCAGAAATGGATCGGAAGCCTTCTTTTCTCAAGCTCATCAGCAAACGCCTCTATGCGCTCCCTCTTGCCATTAAAGATGTTGTCGCCAAACATAAAGGAAATCTTTCCAAAGTCCTTATATAGAAGCTCCATCTCATCTACTATATGTTTTGCATCCTTGTATCTCCATGTGTTTTTCCACTGCATTGTTTCAGAGCAAAATGTGCATTTGTGATAACAGCCCCTTGCTGTGGTGAGGATGATTGACCTGTGCGTATCCATGCCGAGTGAAGGCATCAGATACTTATCCATTGGGAAAAGATGATATGCTGGCAGGGGCAGTGTATTTATATCTTCTATCATCGGCCTGTCAGGCGTCTGAATAAATTTATCTCCATCAAGATATGCAATGCTTTTTACATTACTAAAATCCTTTTTCCCATTAGCAATGGCATAGAGAAGCTCATGCAGAGTAACATCTCCCTCATTAAGCACAATAAAGTCCAGAGACCTGCACTCACGCAGACTCTCCTCTGGGATTGCTGTAAAATGAACGCCGCCGCTGATGGTAACAATATTAGGGTCTAACTGTTTTATAAGATAGGCAGTGTTCATTGCATCATATACCATTGATGATGAAAGCGCAGAGATGCACACAGCCTTTGGCTTTAACCTCTTTATCTCCCTTTCAAGCCCCTGCCAGTGGTCATCAAGCACAGTGCAGTCA
>CAKKRA010000055.1:0-1338 GCA_919902475.1 Nitrospiria bacterium | reverse complement strand
CTGCGCCATTGCAGGTCCCGGCATCCTGCCGCGAAAGAATTTAAATATCTCATGCGGCGGGTCAATCATTACAACAGGCATCTTATCGGACATTCCATAAACCTCCATTATAATCGCTTCGCTCTACTTTTCGTTGATTATGTTTAGTAAGTTGATTATGTTGAATGTAAGAATCCAAATAACTCAGTCAACCTAATAAACCTAAACAACCAGTCAACTACAACATTCGTAGAATGTTGTCACTTACAGTACCTCGCCATCCCCATCAATCTCTCTTTTAATTCATCTGGAAAAAGATATACCAGCTTGCCTTCTGTTGTAAGGATCACCTGCGTTGTCTCGCCCTTTGACAGAAGCTCTCCATCCTCTTTTCTAACTACCTCATATTTAAATTTTAATGCTGCCTTTTTCGGCTCTTCAAAATGCGTTCTTATAATTATCTCCTCATCGCTCTTTGTAACCTGCTTGTAGTCAATGTTCAGATTTATTACAGGCGCAACATAGCCGAGCTCCTTAAACTGCTTTGGCAAAAGATTAAACTTTCTCGCAAGCTCAATCCTCCCCATCTCAAACCATCCAACATAATATCCGTGCCACACCATTCCCCACTCATCTGTCTCATAAAACCGCACCCGCGCCTCTATCTCGTCAAACTTCATCTTGCTCCTCATAAAATAAGTTGTCATTCCCGCAGAGTTTTTGAGCGGGAATCTAAAAAAGTCTGGATTCCTGCCTAAATACATGCAGGAATGACAAGAAACAGGATTCCTGCCCAATGCTTATATAATCTCTATTTTTTCTCTTTTACAAACTTAAAAAAGTTCTTCTCCTTTTTCTTTTCTTCCTTCTGGCCTTCGCCTTTTTCCAGAAATGCATCCACAACCTTTGGCACAATGTCTATCAGAGAGCTTACGCCATTACCCTTTAACTGGAGCGCCTTTATCTCTTTGCCGTCAGAGATAAGAAAGGCAACAGGCTCCACCTTTGCATCGCCAATGCCGCCGCTGCCATAGCCCTTTCTGCCTGACCTGTCCTCGCCGCCGCCGACAAGGAATTTTATGCTCACACGCGACACAGGGATAACCTTCTTTCCGTCAAACTCTATCTCCTTGCCCACAACCACCTCTGCCTTTGCAACACTCTTTAATTCATCCATTACTGAATTTATCAAATTACGGATTAACTCAGACATATGCGCCTCCAGTTAAAATGTTTCTGCCCAGCATCAAAAAAACAAACCCCATCCTGACACTCCCGCTAAACTCCATCCTTCCCTTAAATCCTTCATTAAAATAATCAGGCCTGATATTTACATCTGCATTCTCTGCAAAAAAATCC
>CAKKRA010000054.1 GCA_919902475.1 Nitrospiria bacterium | reverse complement strand
GTATGTGAGGATGCGAGGCCGAAGCGACAACGCAGCAGATGGACTTTTTACGAAGTCGTCAATACCCTGCGTCCTTTCTGTATTCAAAGCTCCTGTCCAAAAGCATCACCTTCACCTTATCCCCTGCTTTTATGGCTGTCTCATTCTCATGGAATATTATAAGCCCGTTTGCCTTTGTCATGGATGTCATCATGTGAGAGCCCTGATCTCCTGTTGTTTCAACTGCATATCCATTCCCGTCTGACTGGACAGACGCCCTTATAAAATGGCGCCTGTTCTCCTTCTTTTTCAGGTCATTCTTAATCACTGCGCTTATTACAGGCCTAAATATGTTTTTATGGCCCATCATCTTTAATATCGCCGGCCTTACAAAAATCTCAAAAGTAACCATAGAGGCCACAGGGTTTCCCGGAAGGCCAAACATTGGCCTGCTATTTAACATAGAAAATGCGAGCGGCTTCCCCGGCTTTATTGCCACCTTCCACAACCTTAAATCACCGCCGAGCCCTTTTACAACATCCTTTACATGGTCATAATCTCCCACAGAAACGCCCCCTGATGTTATTATTATATCTGCATTCATGCCGAGACGCAACTTTTCCTCAAGCTCATCCTGCCTGTCCCTTGCAATGCCAAGCAAGATTGGCAGCGCACCGCACTCCTGAATCTGCGCGCCCACTGCATAAGTATTGCTGTTGATTATCTTTGCTCCGCATATCTCCTCGTCTAAGTCAACAAGCTCATCGCCTGTTGCAAGTATAGCGACCCTCGGCCTTTGATAAACAGAGACAATAGAGCGCGCCATTGATGCAAGCATCCCTATCTCAGAAGGCCTTATCAACTGCCCCTTTTTTATTACAAGCTGGCCGTCCTTTACATCCTCTCCTGCCTTTCTTATATGGTCGCCATTTTCAGGCCTTTTAAATATCCTTACCCTATCGCCGTCCTTCTCTGTATACTCTACCATAACAACAGCGTCAGCGCCATTGGGCATTGGCGCGCCTGTCATTATCCTTATTGCCTCACCCGGTTTTAGCTTGCTTTCCGAGATATAACCTGCGGGCAGGCTCTCTATAATTTTCAGAACAGCAGGGTTTTCTTTTGATGCGCCTTCAACATCATTAACTATTACAGCATAGCCGTCCATTGCAGAATTATCCCAGGGCGGGATATTTCTTCTTGCATATACATCCTCTGCAAGGACCCTTCCCAATGCCTCCTTTATATCCACCTTCTCAAAACCTATCTCCCTGATGTTCTCAAGGATTAACCCTAATGCCTCTTCAACAGAGATCATAACATCTCCCTCCTATCCTGTCTATTCACTATCCTCCCCATTATCAATAAAATAGATATTGCAGAAACAGTTACAATCGCCACCAGAATATTTGCAAGGGGCATATTATCTGCCTGAACAGCATCGTATATTGCAATAGGAACTGTCTGCGTGAGTCCGGGAATATTTCCTGCAACCATTAATGTTGTCCCGAAGTCGCCCAATGCCCTGAAAAATGCAAGGGCTATTCCTGCAAAGATACCTCTCCATGCAAGAGGGATTGTGATTGTTAAGATTACCGCTGTCTCTGACTTGCCGAGTATCCTTGCAGCATTTTCCAGATTATTATCTACAGCCTCAAATGCTGATTTAGCAGTCTTTACCAACAGAGGGATGGCTACAACAGACGCTGCTATTACCGCGCCATACCATGTAAATACAAGCGTTGTTCCGAATATATCCTCAAACGCCCTGCCTATAAAACTCCGCCTGCCGAGGGCAACGAGGAGGTAATAGCCTAATACAGTCGGCGGAAGTATCATCGGCAGCATTATAATAGAATCAAGAAAATCCCTTGCAAAGAACCTTTTCTTTGCAAGAAGGTAAGAGAGCGGCAGGCCGATAATAATGCAGATTATTGCTGCAAAAAAACTGACCTTTAATGAAAGATATAATGGAGACAAATCTATATTCATATTAAAACCCTTCAGTAATTACAAAACCGTACTTCTTTAAAATTTTCCTGCCTGTTCCGTTTAAGACAATATCCATAAAACCCTCGGACAATCTCCTGTTCTTTGAATCCTTCAAAACAGCGATTGACTGCTCTATTGGATTGTGCAGTCCTTCATCTATTAGCAGATAATTATTATCTGCTGCAACAAGCGAGAGGGCGACTATTCCTGCATCTGCATCGCCTGTGTGTATATATTGAAGCGCCTGCCTTATGTTCTCGCCAAAAACCAGCCTCTGCCTTAAATCATCCCATATCCCTGCCTTTATCAATGCCTCCTTTGCTGCTGCGCCATAAGGGGCATGCTCTGGATTTGCAATGGCAATCTTCTTGAATGAGCCTTTTATTAAATCATTTATGCTGACAGGCAGACTGCCGGAATTTTTATTTACAACAACGGCAATCCTCCCCCTGCAAAAAACATAATATTTATCATCTGCGATCAAACCTTTATTTTTCAGCTCTTCAATATACCTCTTATTGGCTGATGCAAAGATATCAAATGGCGCTCCATGCATAATCTGCTTTGAAAGCAGGCCTGATGAGCCAAAGGTAAAGATGACATTATTTCCTGTCCTCTGCTTATAAAGCCCGCCAATCTCTTTAAAGGCGGGCTGCAAATCCGACGCAGCAGCCACATAGAGGGTCTCGGAAAGAACCATTGAAGGGGAAAATAGAAATAAAAATATACTGATTGTAATAAACTTCTTAAACATAGTCTGACCTAAAAATTTATTTGCAAACACAAGATTTGAGCCAAAGACAAGGAAAAGATGGCTGGACAAAACGGAGCATACTATGTTCTGTATGTGAGTATTTGGACAGCCAGCTTTGACGCAGTATTTGGCCAAAGACTGTGTTTGCTGCTAAAAACAAAAATGCCGACCATCGGCCGGCATCCCAAACCATGGTCTCCTTTCCAAGCCCTCACACCTATGCATAGGTGTAGGGGCGTCCCGCATCAATACTGCGAGACAAGAGGAGGCTGGGTCGTTTCCTTCCCAACCCGAATCGGCGTGCATATCAGATAAATAGCAGGGGTTCAAAATCTTGAACCCCTGCCTTAGATATGCAGGCTCGGAGCGCTCTTAAATTTTATTTTATGATAAACCTTACTGATTATGGTGTCAAGGATTATCTGAAAAAAGGGGCGAAGGTTTCACTGGCCATGGCACTTCTTGTATTTCTTGCCGCTTCCGCAAAAACATGGTTCATTGCGGCCAGGGCTTTCCTTATTTGCGGCTGGCATAAAATGCCCTGTATGCTTAAGAAAGCAGGATTTAACCTCTTCTATTACAGCCTCTCCTGCCTTTTCTATTGATGCGGCGCCTTCATTAAAGCACTTCTCGCTTACATCCCTTTCAAATGCTATTGCTGAAGCAAGCGCATTTGCATCATCAGATGAAGCCCCTGCCGCATGAATTATACGGCAATACCCCTTCTCCCCTAACCTTGCGTCAATAGAGCCCATGAAACCGCAATGCTGCGGTCTTATATCATTTCCTTCAAGCGCTGCAGGATGGATGGCACAGGTCTTCTCTTCTGAAAGAAACAGACATCTAAATGCAAACATTGCCCTTAAACTAATCATAATTGATTGGTCATTAAACTTAACATCCTCAACCTTTACATTATACCTTTCAGGTTCTTTAAAAAGCCTTCTTGGAGAAACCTCATTCGTTACATATCTTTCTCTTATCCGCTCCGCCCTTGCCCTGATTTCCTTTATTACATCATTCTTAAAGCTATTCATGCGGGAGAATCCGTCTTTTTTTATGACAGTGAACGCAATAATACCCCACCAGGGGTCGCAGCACATCCCTTTGCACTGATTAATGCATATTTCAGAAAAGAAGGAATTATTTTCTATGTTTTTGTTCATAATGCTATACGCAGTCAAATGATTAATATATTCAAATAAAAGTCTGTTCGTCTGCCAATCTGCAAGGGATTACCCAGACAAGCTCTTTTGGCAGACTAATCTTTATCTTTTTACCCTTTTTAAGAGAGAGTCTTCTGTATGTTGAATTTGGAAGATTTATCTGAAAAAGGTAGTCATCATCCGAGATACCGGCAAAGATTGTATGTGTCGGCCCCTTCTCCTGAATATCAAAGACCTTTGCAGAGATAATATTTTCTTTACTGCCTTTTGCCTTTAGCCTCGCGCCTTTAGCCTTTTGTATCTTTATATCCTCCGGCCTGATGCAAAATTCAATATTGTCTCCAGCCTTAAGATTATCCTTTGAATCAACTGTAATGCTGAAGCCGTCTGATTCAACTGTTGCAGCTAAACCCTTTGAAGAGACCTTTTTTACAACAGCATCAAATATATTCTTTACTGCAAGCAGTCTTGCCACCTTCCTTGTCGCTGGCTTATAGAACACCTCGTCCCTTGAGCCGATCTGCTCTATCCTTCCCTCTTCTATTACTGCAATCCTGTCTCCAAGCACAAATGCCTCCTCAATGTCATGTGTAACAACTATTGTCGGTATTCTGAATCTTTTATGGATAGCAATAAGGTCATTTCTTATCTTTGAGCGGACTGGATAATCAAGCGCTGCCAACGGCTCATCAAGCAGCAGGACTGCCGGCTCTGATGCGATTGCCCTTGCTATTGCAACGCGCTGTTTCTGGCCGCCTGAGAGCTGATGGGGATACAGCCCTTCTGTTCCTTCAAGCCTCAGGAATTTCTGAAGCTCTGCTATATCTTTATTTGCCTCTGCCTTGCCCCCTTTTCTGATGCCATACGCAATATTTTCAAAGACTGTCATGTGTGGAAATAGGGCGTAATCCTGAAGCACATAGCCCACCCCTCTCTTATTTATCGGCAAATTAATCCCATTTACTGAATCAAAAAAAGAGGCATTATTTAACTTAATAAAGCCTTTATCTGGTTTTATAAGGCCGGAAATAATTTGTAGTGTAAGGCTCTTTCCTGAGCCTGACGGGCCAAAGAGGACAAGTATCCCGCTATCAACTACAAAAGATACATCTAAGGCAAAATTGCCAATGTTTTTTAAAAAAGATACATTTAACATCTCAATAACCTTTTGTTGTCATCTCCTCTGCTTTCTGAAATTCAGAAGGCGTGTTTACATTAAAAAAGGACTTGAATTCTGGGTCAAATGGGATTATCTCATCTTCTTTTACATAGCGGACTGACAGCCCATGCAGGATGTCTACAATCTTCAGCGCGTCTTTTTTAATCTGATCCTCCATCGGCTTTAAGCAGGTCTTTGAATATATTGCATGGAGCGGCTGCTGGCCGTCAGGTGAAAATGGGATGACTATATCATACCCGTCTTTCTGATTGATAAGATATTCAATAAAATCCTTCTTTAAAAAGGGCATGTCGCAGGCAGCAACAAAGGAATATTGGGATGATGAATGATAAAGGCCAGAATATATGCCGATGAGTGAGCCGCCATGAGGATATATGTCAGAGACGATTCGTGTATTTAGATATTTATATT
>CAKKRA010000053.1 GCA_919902475.1 Nitrospiria bacterium | reverse complement strand
GAGTGTCAGCTTCTTTCTCTTGTTCCTCTTTTTTGTATATTCAAAGGCATATCTGATGCAACGCTCAACACCCTTTCTTGTATTAATAGATTCCTGAACAGCAACCTCATCAGCCGTCCCCTTTTTTAATGTGCCGCCTGCGCCAGCATAAAGGCCCTCTGTGTTCTCCCTAACAACAACAAAGTCTATATCCTCCGGCCCCTTGTCCTTTAAAGGCGTATCAACACCTGCATAAAGTTTTACAGGCCTTAGATTGATATACTGATCAAGCTCAAATCTGAGCCTTAATAAAAGCCCTTTTTCAAGTATGCCTGGTTTTACATCCGGGTGGCCTATTGCGCCTAAAAATATTGCCTTGAATTTTCTAAGCTCATTTAAGGCAGAATCAGGCAGGATCTCGCCTGTTTTCAAATACCTCTCTCCGCCTAAATCAAAGTTTGTTAAATCAATCTTAAACCCTCTTTTTGCAGCAGCAGCCTTTAATACCTTAATCCCTTCTGCTACGACTTCGGGTCCTGTTCCATCGCCTGGCAGCACTGCAATCTTGTGTGTTACTGACATTACTACTTCTCCTTCCTGAATTTTGCGTTTTAAATTTTTACCTTCTTCTTTACCCACTCCATCAGCCCGCCTGCATTAATAAGCTCCTGCATAAAGGCTGGTATTGGATTGACTTTATAGTCCTCTTTTTTTGTAAGATTTCTTATAATCCCTTTTTCTATATCAACCTCAATCTCATCGCCCTGTTTTATCTTTTCTGACGCCTCTGGAGATTCCAATATCGGCAGACCTATATTAAAGGCGTTTCTGTAAAATATCCTTGCAAATGACTTTGCAATAACGCATGAGATGCCGCATGCCTTTATTGATATTGGCGCATGTTCTCTTGATGAGCCGCATCCAAAGTTTTTGTCTGCAGCAATGATATCGCCCTTTTTAATCTTCTTTGCAAAATCCTTATCAGCATCCTCCATGCAGTGCTTTGCAAGCTCTGCAGGGTCTGATGTGTTCAGATACCTCGCAGGTATTATTGCATCAGTATCTATATCGCTTCCGAATTTCCATGCATTGCCCTTGAAAGTCATTTTAACTCCTCTGGTGAACCTATCCTTCCCAAAACAGCGGATGCAGCAGCTACAGCAGGGTTTGAAAGATATACCTCGCTCTCTGGATGCCCCATCCTGCCGACAAAGTTCCTGTTGGATGTTGCAACTGCCCTCTCGCCTTTTGCAAGTACGCCCATGTGTCCGCCAAGGCATGGCCCGCATGTTGGTGTAGAGATTGATGCATTTGCATCAAGGAATATATCAAAGAGCCCTTCCTTCATTGCCTGTCTGTATACTTCCTGCGTTGCAGGTATTACAATCATCCTTACATAAGGCGCAACCTTCCGGCCTTTTATAACTGCTGCTGCCTCTCTTAAGTCTTCTATCCTTCCGTTTGTGCATGAGCCGATAAAGACCTGGTCAATGGTTATATGATTTAATTCACTCACAAACTTTGTATTCTCAGGAAGATGAGGACATGCAACAACAGGCTCAATCTTATTGCAGTCGTATTCTCTTATATCCACATATTTTGCATCCTTATCGCTCTGATAAAATTTATACTGCCTCTTTGCCCTTCCTTTTACATATTCTTCTGTAATCTTATCAGGCGCTATAATGCCGTTCTTTGCGCCAGCCTCTATTGCCATGTTGCACATTGTAAGCCTTCCAGCCATTCCCATGTTTTCTATTGCCTCGCCTGTAAGCTCCATTGCACGATAAAGCGCGCCATCAACGCCAATGTCTCCGATTGTATAGAGTATCAGATCCTTGCCGCTTACCCATTTGTTCAATTTTCCGCAATAGATAAACTTCATGGACTCAGGCACCTTAAACCATATCTCTCCTGTAATCATTGCAGCAGCGACATCTGTGCTTCCAACGCCTGTTGAGAATGCGCCAAGTCCGCCATAAGTGCATGTATGGCTGTCAGCGCCGATTACCACATCGCCTGAGCCGACTATCCCCTGCTCTGGCAAAAGCGCGTGCTCAACACCCATCCTGCCTACTTCAAAATATAAAGAGAGATTGTGCTCTTTGGCAAATTCCCTTAGCATCTTTGTCTGCTCAGCAGACTGAATATCCTTATTCGGCGCAAAGTGGTCAGGCACAAGCGCAATCCTGTCCTTATCA
>CAKKRA010000052.1 GCA_919902475.1 Nitrospiria bacterium | reverse complement strand
AACAGACGAGCAGCACCAGTTCTATGTTATAAACCTTGAGGGAAAGAGTTCTGACTTTGATGTCCTGAGCATGGATGTAATCTGGGTGCCTGAATTTGCAAGGGCTGGCTGGTTAAGGGATATAAGCCGCCTCCTGCCTGTAAAAGAGAGGGATGAATTTTTCCCTGGCCCCATGGATGCTGTAACATACAAGGGCAAGGTCTATGCAATCCCTTGGTACATAGATGCAGGGTTATTGTATTATAGAAAGGATTTGCTTAAGAAATACGGTTTTTCACCGCCTAAGACTTGGCATGACCTTATAAAGATTGCACAGCAGATTACAGAAAAGGAAAAGGATCTCTATGGCTTTATCTGGCAGGGTAAGCAGTATGAGGGCCTGGTCTGCAATGTGCTTGAATACTTTTGGAGCAATGGAGGCGATGTTATAAAAGACGGAACTCCTTTGATAAACAGCAGGGAAAACATAGAGGCTCTCTATTTTATGAAGGACTTAATAGTAAAATATAAGGTCACGCCGCCGCTTGTAACAACTGCAATTGAGGAGCCGACAAGGCACATATTCGGAAACGGAAGGGCGCTCTTTATGAGAAACTGGCCATATGCTTGGAATATATTTGAGAGGAAAGGCTCTGCTATAAAGGGAAAGGTCGGCGTTTCAACGTTGCCGTCTTTTCCAGACAAAGACTCTGCATCAACGCTCGGCGGATGGCAGCTTGGTGTAAATAAATATTCAAAGAACCCAGAGGCAGCAGAAAAGTTAATAAGATTTCTTACATCGCCTGAATCGCAGAAGTTCCTTGCCCTTACTATCGGGTATAAGCCGACGAGAAAGCAACTGTATAAGGATAAAGAATTAATAGAGAGGCAGCCCTTTATCACAGGCCTGTATGATGTGTTTATGAAGGCAAGGCCAAGGCCTGTAACACCTTATTATATGATGATAACTCAGGTCATGCAGCCTGAATTCAGCGCAGCCCTGTCAGGCATAAAGACGCCTGAGGAGGCGCTTAACTCTGCCCACAAGCAGATAGAGCATATTATGAAGGTAGAAAGATGAAAGACAGTGGAAACAGATTTGTAATGCCAGCGCTTGTATTGCTCTCCCTTGTTACCATTTATCCAATCCTTTATGTCTTTTATCTTAGCCTCCACAGGAGGCTTTTGATATTTGATATATCAAGATTTGTTGGCATTGATAATTATCTCTTTCTTTTAGTTGATTTTATGTGGAATGAAGTAAAGATGAAAGGCACAGGAAAGGCAGAAGAAGATTTTAGGCCGAGGGATAAGGCATTTATAAGTTTTTCAGCAGACAAGGTTATTGCCTTTGATAATATTACAGTCAGAAGGCTTTAAAGAGAAGCAGGGACAAAAATTCCTATTTTTGTTGACTATAATTTTACTGAGCCTTATAATTAGTTTAAATATTATTAACCAAACGAAAGGAGGAGAAAGATGGGACTATGGGAGACAGTTAAAAAGGATCTGCAGAAGGGTTTGAAAGAGGGCGTAGCATATGTAAAAGAGGGCGCAATTGTCGCGAGGCAAAAGGCAGAGGTGCTCGGCGAAGAGGCAAAGAGGCAGTATAAGATTCTTAATCTGAAGTCAAATGCCCACAAAGGCATATCAGAGCTCGGCGGCAAGGTATACAGTTTGAGCTCAAAGGCAGGAAATCCTTTACGCAACAAGGATGTAATGGATATTGTTGCGAGGATAAAAAGCTTAGAGGCCCAGATAGCAAAGCTTGAGGGAAAAGGGAAGGCAAAGAAAAGATAGGTGGATATTTTTTGAGGGATAAGTATTTAGGCTTGCTTGACAAAGGCTGTTACTGCATGATATAAACTTACAATAGCGGACTGACGCGCCTGAGGATTGATTACGAATAACTTCAGGAAAGATGGCCAGTAGAGATATTTAAATTGTTTCTGCTGGCCTTTTTATTTTTAAGAAGGTGATGTATGCTTATTTTGTGGCTTGAATTCATTGTAGTCTCAGCAATAATCGTCTTTTCCGGGATAAGGCTGTCAAAATACGGCGATGTTATTGCAGAGAAGTCGGGTTTGGGCAGGGCATGGATAGGCCTTATCCTGATGGCGAGTGTAACATCGCTTCCTGAGCTGATTACAGGAATAAGCTCAGTTGCCATTGTAGGCGCCCCTGATATTGCATTGGGAGATGTGATGGGAAGCTGCGTGTTTAATCTTTCTATTATTGCGCTTATGGATATATTTCATGGCCCAGACCCTATCTTCCAAAAGGCTGAACATGGCCATATACTTTCAGCCGGCTTTGGCGTTATCCTTATCGGTCTTGCCTCTATAGCTATTCTTTCAAATCAAAGCTTCCCATCTTTTTTTCATATCGGCCTTTACACGCCTCTGATTATAATAACCTATGCCATTGGCATCAGGGGCATATACTATTTTGAGAAAAAGAGGATAGCTGACTTTGTAGGTGATTTAACAGAGGCAACGCAATATGACCACATAACTGCAAAGGAAGCAGGGATCAAATATGTCATAAATGCCTTAGTAATTGTTGCTGCAGCAACATGGCTCCCATTTATTGGCGACAGGCTTGCAGAGGAGACATGGCTCGGAAGGAGTTTTATTGGGTCAGTATTTATTGCTATGACAACATCGCTTCCTGAATTGGTTGTTTCTATCTCTGCCTTACGAATAGGGGCTACTGATATGGCAATTGCGAATCTCTTTGGGAGCAATTTGTTTGATATATTTATCCTTGCAATAGATGACATCTTTTATACTAAAGGACCTATCCTTGCAGATGTATCTGCAAATCATGCTATAACAGGTTTTATGGCAGCGCTGATGACAGGTATTACAATAGTAAGCCTAACCTACCGCCTCGAGAAAAAGGCGTTCTTGCGGCTTGGCTGGGATGCAGTTGCAATACTTTTGGCTTTTTTTGTAAACATATATCTCCTTTATTCATTGAGGGGAGGAGGGTAATGGCAAGAATAGTAGTCTTTACTGATTTGGATGGCACACTACTGCATTCCAAGTCCTACTCGTTTGACGCAGCTCTGCCAGCGCTGAATTTGATAAAAGAGAAAAAGATTTCCCTCGTCCTCTGCTCCAGCAAGACAAAGGCAGAGATAGAGGTTTACAGAAAGAAGACGGGCAATAAGCATCCATTTATATCTGAAAACGGCGGCGGGATATTTATACCTGAGGGGTATTTTTCTTTTACTATTTTACACCAAGAGTCCCCCTCACCCCAGCCCTCTCCCACAAGGGGAGAGGGTGAAAAATATACGGTCATTACCCTCGGCAAGCCATATAGCGAGATAAGAAAGGCATTTATTGAAATCCGCAAAAGACTTAAAATAAAGGCAAAAGGATTTGGCGATATGTTAACAGAAGAGATAGCAGAGCTTGCCGGACTCCCATTATCCGAAGCCATGCTATCAAAGGCGCGGGACTTTGATGAGCCGTTTATATTT
>CAKKRA010000051.1 GCA_919902475.1 Nitrospiria bacterium | reverse complement strand
TGTAAAGGAAAAACTCGCACTGCCTTACAACGCCATTCGGCCCGCCAAGCCTGTGAAGCATGTCATAAATATCAACTATCTGCTTGACAGTATACGGCGGCCTTGCCTGCTGGCCGTCCCTGAATGTTGTATCTGTAATCCAGAAGTCTGGAGGCAGATTTGGCGGAATGATCCTATTTGAAAACGGAATCTTGCAAACCTCTGAATATGGAAAATATTCCCTAAAGAGATTCGGCTCAGACACATCCTGAAGCTCGAACTTATGCATGCTTGTTTTATCAATTACTGATGTCTTCTTATTCTTCATCCTGCACCCTTCTTATTTAAAATAATTTTAAATAATATACTAATATCAGACCCTTGTCAACTACCCAAAACTACCCTTTCGGGATATGTATAGACATTCATCCTCTGGCCTCTGACAAAGCCGACAAGCGTTATGCCAAGAAAATATGCCATTTCTACTGCAAGGCTTGTAGGAGCATTCCTGCTTATGATTACTGGCATACCGCGTCTGCTTATTTTTATAAGAACATCAGAGGATATCCTTCCGCTTGTAAGAATAATCTTATCTGTAACCGGTATATTATTCATAAGACAATAACCGAAAATCTTGTCAATTGCATTGTGCCTGCCGATATCTTCGCAAAAGGCTTCAATCTTCCCTCCATCCCATAATGCAGCGCTGTGAACACCGCCTGTCTCTTTATACACAGAAGACATATTAATGAATTCCTTTGAAATATCAGTTATATCTTTTGAGGCTATCTTTATAGAAGACTCCATCTTCTTTTCCTTTGTAAACCCTTTTATAAAATCTGATGTCATTCCCCTTCCGCAGCCTGATGTAAGGGTTTGCAGCCTGTTGTTTTTAACAGCATCTTTTAAATAATTTTTGATGCCGATGGAGACAACGCCGTCCACCTCATTATAATCAATCACGCTGATATCATCCTTTTTAATAATCAAACCCTCGGATAAAAGAAAACCAACTGCCAATTCCTTAACCATTACAGGCGTGCACATAAGCGCAACAAATTCCTCGTTATTTAATCGGATAACAATATCCTTTTCAACTGAAACCTTATCTTTAATCCGCATCTGCCCGTTATTTTCTATCCTTAATATATCAAACTCTTTGATATCCATAATAAGTATTTGTAGATTAACAGAAGAAGGGTATAAATTCAAGGAGATAAATCATTTGACATAATGAATTCAATCGGATATATTTATTCAAAATTAATAATTAATCAGTGATGATAACCCTGATGCTGAAAGGAGATAAAATGGGAAATATCAAAGATTTTATAAAGATTTCAAATAATCTAATAAAGGTAACAAACAAGGATGCATTAAGAGCCTCCATTGATGAACTTATCTTTCAAGCGGTCTTTAGCCAGGATGGAGAAGAAAAAAAGGCGCTCCTTAGACTTATCATTGAGTCGGCAAAGGACATCGGAATAATCCCGTCGTCAATAAATGAATTCTATAAAGATATCGGCAAAGGCACATACAAAGGCTTTACTGTGCCTGCTATAAATATCCGCGGACTGACTTATGATTCCTCAAGGGCTGTCTTCAGGAAGGCAAAGGAGATGTCAGTAGGCGCCTTTAT
>CAKKRA010000050.1 GCA_919902475.1 Nitrospiria bacterium | reverse complement strand
AGACATCTATGCCGCGTGCAGCTATGTCTGTTGCCACTAATATCTGGAATGTGCCTTTACGAAACCCGTCGAGAGCAGCCTTCCGCCGGTTTTGAGATAGGTTTCCCTGAAGCGAGGCCGCTTTATATCCGGCCTTGGCGAGTTGCTCTCCGAGACGCCTGGCACGGTGTTTGGTGCGGGTAAAGATTAGCACTGATTCGGTATCCGTATGACGGAGGAGCTCAAGGAGAAGCCCTGTTTTCAGGTGCTCTGAAACCGGGTATAGGGCATGGCTCACAGTAACCGCAGGCGCTACCTTATCCACCTGCACAGTAACAGGGTTGCGGAGGACATCGTGGGCCAGACGCTTGATCTCTTCAGGCATGGTGGCCGAGAAGAGAAGGGTCTGCCGCTCACTCGGAATCTGTTTAAGTATTCTTCGGATATCAGGCAAAAAGCCCATGTCGAACATGTGGTCTGCCTCGTCAAGGACCAGAACCTCCAGTCTGGCAAGTTTGATGGTCGCTTGGCCAATGTGATCCAGCAGGCGGCCGGGACAGGCAACAACAATCTCGGCGCCCTGCTTCAGTTTTTGCACCTGCGGGCTGATGTTTACTCCGCCATAAATGGTGACGCTCCGAAGGCGGGTCTTGCTTCCGAGGGTTTGAATGGCCTGGTGGATCTGTTCAGCCAGTTCGCGTGTAGGGGCAATAATGAGAGCCCTCACATAGCCGCGGTCGCCCTGCATCAAACGGTGCAGTATAGGCAGTGCAAATGCAGCGGTCTTGCCTGTGCCAGTTTGGGCAATGCCCATGACGTCCAGTCCATCCATTACGGCCGGTATCGCCTGGGTCTGGATAGGGGTCGGCGTAACATATCCTGCTGAGGCCGCTCCGGCCTCCACAACGGTATTAAGATGAAATTTTTTAAAATCCATAATCTCCTTCTTTCTTGCTCCAAAAAAAAGCCCCAGAGTCATTCTGGGGCATACGCTTCTATCTCGTTTTCTTCCCGGAACAGCCAATTAATATGTATCTATAATAACAGCTTTTGCAAGGCCGTGTCAAGCTGATGATATGGAGAGAGTGACTGGGATGCAGGATGATAGTAAAACAATAATAATCTACTATTTAGGCTCCACAGGATATTTTGCATTAGCCCACTCATCAAAGCCGCCTTTTAATGCGCTTACCTTTTTAAAGCCCTTGCTCATTAATATCAGTGCCACACGGGCGCTGGTAGCCTCATCCACTCATGTACAGTAGGTGACAATTTCTTTGTCCATTGGCAGTTCTTTATACCATGACTCTGCCATATCAGGCTCTTTACGCACATCGCCCTTTATCCTCATTGTGCTTCCGTTATATGAGCTTTTCGTCCTTACATCCAGTATAATAATTTTCTCACCTTTATCAAGTTTTGCCTTTAGCTCTTCCTTTGTTATCCTCGTCACACCATCCCCTGCTGCAATTACTGAAGACGAAAACACCAAAAGGCTGATTAAAAGCAGAAATCTTAAAAACCAGTGCATATTGGTTCCTCCTTTTATTATTAGGATAGGCTTGGAGCGATGTTACCCTTGTTTTTAAATAATTATCCATATTTGCTGCCTCAATGTCAATAGCAGGTTCTTCTATCTTATGTAAGTCTTCCATGATGCGTCTGACAATGGTAATGGAAGCAGTGTCCTGCATTGTAGAGCCAACTGTTCAGTAGGTTCATACTTAACTTTCAGTGTTGTGCTGTCAGTCATATGAAACAAGATATAATTGTACCTTGTGCCCCCACTGCTGTTGTATTGCAAGTCATAGCATACAGTCACACCCACCTTTACATTTGCAGGGTTTGGATTGACTACTGCGCCGGATGCATTATCCATATCCGCCTTAAACGGATTGCTGATTTGGGTTATGCCGGATATCGGAGGAGTCCATGCAGATGGATCAAGGAGCGCAAGGCTCGGTATGGTTGAACCATTGGATGCATTCCCCCATCCGACCTGCACCTTTGTTGTTGGGTTTAAGTTGTCAGGCACAATACTAAGCGCGGCAACCTCATGGTCCATCTTTAAACCAATAGTGTCAATTGCCGGATTAAACCATACGCCCTGAAGATAGCCGGGGCTGTCCCATCCCACCCTGCCGCAGTCCTGCGGCGTTGAAGATAGTTTTCCAAACCATGCTGCCTTCAAGCCGCCTGCGCTGCTCATATAATCAATAAAACAGCCTGCATTAAGATACTGATTGCCCAAAAAGGGATAAACGCTCATATCAACAGTTACAGATAAAAAAAGCGGCATAAAGTCTGAAAAATGCGGATAGCGATTGGCAGAGGCATTTATAAATGACCCGCTCAAATATCTTTTATCTATAACACCCGCATCCCAGCTATGGCTGTAGTTCTTTGTAATGCCGAGCTCCTCGCCTGCTGAAACATTCAGCATAGGCGCTCCACCGGGCTGGCCAAGGAACATTATCCACGGGCCTGCTCCAGAGCCTGATATATCCTGCCATGGTATTGCATGGGCGGCTATGTAGTCCTGAATCCTTCTGCTTAAGCCGTGAAGGTGTATGAAATAGGATGTAACACTGCATGTGTGGTTTATATAAATTGAGTAGTCATGGTCAGTTGAAGAAGACACAGTGTCTCTCATAAGCATAAATATCCTGCCTGATGCCATTGCATGAACAGGATAAGAAAGGGCGCCGCCCCCGGTAGGAAAAGGATAACTGAGATACATATGATTAACTGGGATGACATGGCCTCCGCCTGGGTTCATATTTCCGAGAGGTATAACATCTGCAATATTTGCAATATTTGTAGGCGGAGAAGTAAAGAGTCCTGCGCTGACAGGGATATCAGGCGTGCAAGCAGATGAGCTGCCAGAGCCATCGCCTGTTTCGCCTCCCGCACCCCCGCCGCACGCATTAAACAAAGCAAGCAATATCGTTAAGGCTAATGTTAATAATAACCTGTAATGCATAGGCATTTAAAAATATCACATCTGCTTTATTTTGACAATGCAAATTGAAGAGTTATAAAAAGCGGTCGAAAAAATTCCATAAAAATATACAATAACCCCTAAAACAACACCAACAATCCCTGCAACCCTTCTGCGTCTGAATACAACATCTTCTCCAAGCTCTTTTGCGGTCCGCCTTTCGCCACGGAGAAATATCCAGTACCGTATCTTAAAATAACCTGCGGCAAGCTCAACAATGCCAAGAGAAATTAGAACGGCTGCCATAGTTTTGTGATTCATATTACCACCAGTTCCAGAGGGAGATAATAAAGATTACAACAAATGTCAGAACAAGGCTCATGTAAGCAAGAAAGAAGAACAGCCTTTCATAAAATGGCCTTTTTACTTCACAAGCAAGTAATTTTCCGACAAGAGGCATCGCAAGAATTTTCTCTTCCCCATGCGGGGCAATCTTTATTGCATCTGTTAAATCAAAGCCGGGCAGGTGCTTTCTCATATGGTTTCCTCCCTGCCAGAGCCCGCTTTTTGTAACATCGTATATATTTCCATTGTATGCCACATACGCAGGCCTCCCGTCCTTGCCGTCAAACTGTGCAAATTCCGCGAAGGTCATATCCTGTTTATGCTGGACACTCAGCTCCTGTCTCTTTTTTAGTCTTGGCCCAATGAAAAATGTTACAGTTGCAGCAGTAGCAGCCATTACAAGAAAGAGCGCTATCTTTATTAATAATAAAATCCCGAATCTTGTACTAAAAAGCATATTCAATGACGGCGCCTTAGCAATTGTCAGAAGCGTCCCTGTAATCAGCATAATAGTTATTGAAAGCCAGCCGAGTGTCAATTCCCCTCTTGGCAGACCCTTAGAGGCATAAGCAGGTTTTAGAAGTATGTGGACATACAAGATAGTCCCAAACCATAATACAGCAGTCATTGCGTGGACATAGCCCATTATAAATCTTATAAAATGCATTGTTGATGAAAGCGGCCTATATAGTCCCTTTGCCTGCAATTCATTTTTGTAAGCCTCGCCCTCAGTAGTAAGCCTTCTGCCGCCTGCAGGGTCAATATGACATGCAAGGCAAGGCTTGCCAGTGCCTCTGGAATAGTCAGGAGTGCTGAAGGCAGAATTAGGAAAGAGGAGTATGAAGAGCAGAAGCAGCGACTTTATGAAAATGTTTTTCATTGTGCTGTTTGAGAATAGCATATCGCGGAAAAAGGTTCAATTACTACCTTTTCCCCTCCTTAAACGCCTTTTCCATCTCCCTTGCTGCGTCACGTTTTTTTATGTCCTCGCGCTTATCATATTGCTTCTTTCCTTTAGCCAATGCGAGCTCAATCTTTGCCTTTCCATCTTTAAAGTATATCTTTAAGGGCAGCAGCGTATAGCCTTTCTGCATCATCTTTCCCATCAGCCTTTGTATCTCACCTTTGTGCATAAGGAGCTTTCTTGTTCTTAAAGGGTCGTGGTTTGCAATATTCCCATGAGAATAAGGGCTTATGTGGCAATTATATAAGAATATCTCCTCATTCTCCACCCTTGCAAAGCTGTCCTTGAGGTTTGCCCTGCCCTCTCTTAATGACTTAACCTCTGTGCCTTTGAGCATCATCCCTGCCTCATGGCTCTCTTCTATGTGGTAGTCGTGATAAGCCTTTTTATTTGCAGCCACAATTTTCATGAATCAATATTAACATAAAAACAGGGAATAACCAAAAAAAACTTGACATATATAGCACTTGTTGCTTATTATATGGTTTGCTTTTGATTCAGAAAGGAGTAATACTAAGATGTCTATAACATACAGGCAGCCAAGCAATCTAAAAAGAAAGAGGACCCATGGTTTCCTAAAGAGGATGGAGACAAAGGACGGACAGAAGGTTATTAAGAGGAGAAGGGCTAAGGGGAGAAAAAAACTAAGTGTATAAACGGCTTTGTAAAAAGTCCGTCGTTCGGCAGGCTCATGACACAGTCTGCTGCGTTGTTGCTTCGGCCTCGCTCCGCCTTGCATCAGGAGTTTTTTACAAAGCCGTTTTGATGAGCAAGCATCACAAGATTTGAGTAATACTGTGACCCTCACAATTCCCAAGAATGAGCAGATAAAAAGAACCTTTGAATACAAAAGGGTCTATGAAAAGGGAAAGAGATATTACAGCAGCAATATAATCCTCTATGTTCTGAAAAATAACCTTCAATACAGCCGGGTTGGCATTAGCGTTGGAAAGAAGGTCGGCGGCAGTGTTAAGAGAAATCGGATTAAGCGCCTACTAAGAGAGATATTAAGACACATCTGGCAGAATGTAATAAAAGAAAGGGATATTGTGGTTGTTGTAAAAAAAGAGGCTGAGGGAAAGGACTTAAGAATTGTGTGGCAGGACTTAGAAGGCCTGTTTAAAAAGGCAGGGCTTATTGAGAATAAAAATAGATGAAAACGCTTTTTATATATTTAATTAAATTGTACAAGAAAGTGATTTCGCCAGTCCTTCCTCAATCATGCCGTTTTTATCCGAGCTGCTCCTGTTATGCTGTTGAGGCATTGGAACAGTACGGAGCAGGCAAGGGCTCTTTTTTAGCCATTCGCCGTATATTAAAGTGCCATCCCTTTCACCCAGGCGGATACGATCCAGTGAAATAATGGAGAATAAATGGAAAAAAGATTAATTATAGCAACAGTAATGTCAGTGCTTGTCTTACTGATATTCTCATATTTTTTTCAGACTCCTCTATTAACAAAAAAGGAGCCAGAGAAAGAGATTGCGGCAGAGAAGCCTGTGGAGGACAAAAAGGCGGTTGCTTCAGAAGAGAAGCTGCCTGCTAAGAAGGCAAAGCAGGCGCCTTTGCCTTCAGAGAAAGAGATTATTATAGAAACAGATCTGTACAAAGCTATTCTGACAAACAGGGGCGGTGTAATCAAGGCATGGGAGCTTAAAAAATATAAAAATAACGAAAAGTCGCAGGTTCAGTTAATTCCTCAGGCAGATGAAATTATTTATCCGCTCTCATTAGATATTGAAGGCGCTGATTTAAATGATAAGATATTTGCAGCAGATAAAAATAATATAAGCCTTAGCAAGGATATGGTCAAAGACACAATTGCGCTCTCCTACGCTGATTCAAAAGGCATAAAAGTAGAAAAGAGGCTTACCTTTTATAATGACACCTATAAGATTGATATTGATTTATCAGCAGAAGGGATAGACAAGCCCATCCTCTTTTCCATTGGCTCAGACTTCGGAATAGTTGATAAAACAGCGACAGGCTATGGCAGCCATATCGGCTCAGTTGCATCTGTTGACGGAAAGGTTAAAAAGGACCTGCCAAAAAAGGCAGGCGAGGCTCTCCAATATCAGGGAAAGATTGCATGGGCTGCAACAGAGGATAAATATTTCATTGCCTCAATAATCCCTAAAAATAAAATAGACGAGGTTGTGGTAAGAAAAGAGGAGAAAGAAAGGTTTAATACCCTTATTAAATTTGCAAAGGCTGATAAGCTGAAGGAAACCATTGTGCTTTATGCAGGGCCAAAGGAATACAGCAGGCTTGAGTCATTCAGAATCGGGCTTGAGGAGACCATCCCCTTAGGCTGGTTCTGGTTCATCGGCCTGCCTTTATTCCATTTGATGAAATGGCTTTATAAGATATTAGGAAACTACGGCATTGCAATAATATTGATAACAGCGCTTATAAAAGTAATCTTTTCGCCCCTGACGCACAAGAGCTATAAGTCAATGAAAGAGATGCAAAAGCTCCAGCCAAAGATTACCGCGCTTCAGAAGAAGTTTAAGGATGACAAGCAGAAATTAAATATTGAGATGATGAACCTTTACAAAACACACAAGGTTAATCCTGTAAGCGGCTGCCTGCCGATGGTTATCCAGATACCGGTGTTTATTGCCTTGTATAATGTCCTTTCTTATGCAATAGAATTGAGGCATGCGCCGTTTTTCTGGTGGATACAGGATTTAGCTGCCATGGATCCGTATTATATCCTCCCAGTAGTAATGGGCATCTCAATGCTAATCCAGCAGTGGATGACGCCTACTGCCCCTACTGCTGACCCCATACAGTCAAAGATGATGCTCCTTATGCCTGTTATATTTACATTTATGTTCCTGAGTTTTCCATCAGGACTTGTCCTTTACTGGCTTGTTAATAATGTCCTTTCCATAGCACAGCAGACGGTTACCAATAAATATTTATCGCCGCCTGCTCCAACAGAGGCATAATTACTCCATTTGACTTGCCAGTTAAAATCCTATAAAATTTCATTATGAAAAATGAAGATACAATTTGTGCTATCTCCACACCAATCGGCGAGGGAGGGATAGGCATTGTCCGCATAAGCGGAAAGGATGCCATCCTGATTGCTGATAAGATTTTCTTTCCAAAAAGAAATAAAAAACTCAGCGCCCTTCCAAGCCACACCATCCATTACGGTGAGATAAGGGATGACAGCAAAGAAAAAATAGACGAGGCGCTTGTAAGCATAATGAAAGCGCCGAATACCTATACAAAAGAGGATGTGGTTGAGATAAATTGCCACGGCGGCGCACTTCCTTTAAAAAAGGTTATGGAGCTTGTAGTAAAAAATGGCGCAAGGATTGCAGAGCCCGGCGAATTTACAAAGAGGGCTTTCTTAAATGGCAGGATAGATTTGTCTCAGGCAGAGGCAGTAATAGATATAATTAATTCAAAAACAGACGACAGCCTGCGGCTTGCGGTAAATCAGCTTTCAGGAATCCTGTCTAAGAAGGTCAATGCCATCAGGGAAGAACTTATTTCAATCATTGCCTCTGTTGAGGCGTCAATTGATTTTGTTGATGAGGATATAGAGTTTATTTCGAGGTATGAGATGGGAAAAAGGATTAAGAGGGCTGTTGATGAAATAGAAACACTTATTACTACAGCAGATGAGGGGAGGATTTATAAAGAAGGCATCGCAACAGCCATTATCGGCAGGCCGAATGTCGGCAAGTCAAGCCTTCTTAACGCCTTGCTGAAAGAGGAGAGGGCAATAGTAACGCCTGTGCCAGGGACAACAAGGGATGTGATTGAAGAGTGGGTGAATATAAAGGGCATGCCATTGCGCATACTTGACACTGCCGGCATAAGGCACACAGAGGATATTGTGGAGATAGAGGGCGTGAAAAGAAGCAGAGCGGCAATAAAAAGTGCAGACCTTATCCTGCTCCTGATTGACGGGAGTGTTAAGTTAAATGAGGAAGACAAAAGCCTGATAGAAGAGGTAGGAAATAAGAGGCTGATTGTTCTTTTAAACAAATCAGACCTGCCGCCTTTAGTTAAAAAGAGTGATATTGAGAAGGCTTTGCCTGAGAAAGAGATAGTCTCTATCTCTGCATTAACAGGAGAGGGTATTGATAGATTAAGGTCGGTTATTCATGGCCTCCTTTTTAAAGGCAGGATAACAGCAGGCGAGAGGCCGATAATTACAAATCTTCGGCACAAGACAGCGCTTGAAAAAACAAAGAAGGCATTAGAAACTCTTGAAAGCTCTTTGAAGAATGAGATGTCAGAGGAGTTCCTTGCAGTGGACTTGCGAGGGGCGCTCAATGCCCTCGGCGAAATCACCGGCGAGACAGCAACAGAGGACATACTAAACAGGATATTTGAGGAGTTTTGTGTGGGGAAGTAGGGAACTGCAGTGGATAAAAGACTTAAAAAAGGTTTGACATACCAGCAAGGCTGTTATATACCTGCCTTTTCTAATATCAGTAAAGGCCACGTCCTTTTTCAGCCCATTCTCTTTTAGATATTTTAATGGGTCAATCTCCTTCTTTCTTTCTTCGCTAATAAGTATATCAATTCTTTTTGGGTCAAACCTGTGCATATCTCCTCCTTACTGCCAATTAATATAACAAATCATTAAGAGCAGTATTTAAATATGAGGTTTGGGGGAGTTGACCTGGGCTTTGATGCGCTGTTTTTTGTATACTTTTTTATCAAGATACGAAAACAGACGGGGCAGTATGCCTGTAGATATTTCAAGTTTTTTGTCTATAGCCTCAAACACTGCGTTTACAAATCTTATTACAGGTGTAAAGAGAACAGCAGTTATCCTGAAGAAATGCCTTACAGGCGCAAATACAAGAATCGTTTTTGCTCCTTTAATAGCCAAAGGAAAAATTTTAGTCTTCTCTAAAATAGTATGCATGGTGATTGTTTCCAGCGCACAGCACAACAGATAAAGAGGTTCAATAAACATGCCTTTGTGCCTATACAGCTTAAGGAGCGACAATATCATCCGAAAAGGAGTTCTTTGGCCAAATTTTACTTTGTATTTAATCCTTGCAAGCGCATCCCCTTCAACTCTTTCCATACCTTCCCGCACTTTACCGGTTTTCCTGTCGTATACTATATCATATAGAGGAGAATCTTCCTGAAGACGAAATCTGTTTGTTACAAGCGTGTCAACATTCCATCTCCTGCCAAACCAAAGCATATCCATTATGTCTTTTTCAGTTTCGCCAGGGGAGCCGAGTATAAAATTGCAGATTAGCAAAATATTGGTTTCCTGCATCATTTGCATCGCCTTTTCCACATTTTTGACGTTCTGCCCCTTTCCATATAATTTAAGAGTCTCATCCTTAAGGGACTCTACGCCAAAACTCAATGCAATAACGCCGGCCTTTTCCATTTTTTTAAGGGTTTCAACGCTGCTTTTAAGGACATGGTCAATCCTCCCTGTTCCTCCATAAAGCTTTTGTATTTTATTGGCTATCAGAAGGTCTGAGAGATCCTCCAGTGTTTTCATATCTGCTGTCATATCGTCATCCACCCAACCCACAATAGAGGCGTCTATTTCCTGTATTTCCTGCAAAAGGCTTTTGGCAGACCTGCCCTGCCACCGCATGAAATCACCATCAAAGTCCTTCCCATATTCAAAACAGAATTTGCATCTATAGTTGCAGCCTATGCCGGCGCGCAAAAGGTCGGTCTTTATGCCCATTACATGATAATTATATTTGGGATTGCGAAAGCGCCTCCTCGGATAAATATTTTCTAAGAGCGGATGAATAACCCGTTCAGTATAAACAGCCTTATCGTCTTTCCGATAGACAAGGTTTTTCACATTTTCAGGGGAGCCGCTGTTTAAAAGCTCCATGATTGGGATCTCTGGGTTTCCTCGTATAATTACATCAATCTTTGGGTATATCCTGAATACTTCTTCATAATCCTTAAACCCTGTGCCGCCTGCCACAACAGGCGTAGTTTCAGGAATCATTGACAAGACCTCTGGTATGATATGTATCTTCCACTTGCCAAATATGGAGCAGTCCTCAAAATAACCATATAGACAGACAAGGTCAGCGGTTTTTAGATATTCGGAGACATTCTTTTCATATCGCATATCAAGAAGGGTTACTTTTGCCTTAGTTTCAAGGACGCCTGCCTGAAGATATTCAGCTGCTATCGGCGGCAAGGCATAATAGGGATTTATATAGGTGAAGGGGTAAACTATCACTACATGATTTATTTCACGCTTTTTTTTTAAATAGGATATGGGATTCATAAACTTATAAGACCATCATATTAAAACTTGAATTAGCATAACAAAAAAAACCTGGTTTGTCAAAATAAAATTATAACGTGTCAAGCCAATTTAGAAATGTCCTATTTTTACCAAAATAGAAATGTCCGCTTTTTAAGTCTCTGTTAATAACAACTCTCTCGT
>CAKKRA010000049.1 GCA_919902475.1 Nitrospiria bacterium | reverse complement strand
AATCAGCTTGAAGTCCCTCTTGCTTGTAAACCAGATGTTGCCGCTTTTGTCTATTGCAAGTTCTGAAGCAGCGCTAAATACAAAGGGGATAATGTATTCCTTGATCTTTTTAGTTGAAGGGGATAGCCTTCCGAGCTTGTTTCCATGTGTCTCAATAAACCATATAGTTCCGGAAGGGTCAACCCCAATGCCTACAGGCTGGCTTAGCTCTGTAGGGATATCGTATTCTTTAAAGCCTTTTTTTTTCGGGTCAAAAACTCCGATTTTATTGCCTGCAAATTCTGTAAACCAGATATTGCCTTTTTTATCAATGGCTATTCTTGTCGGCTCGCCCTTTTTTGTCGGGATTTCATACTCATCAAATTTGCCTGACTGGGGGTTGAATCTCCCAATCTGATTTGCGCCTGACTCAACAAACCATACATTGCCATTTGAATCTATTGCAATGTCATATGGGTTTGCGCCCTGTGTCGGCACCTCGTATTCCTTAAAATACGCTGTCTTAGTAAATACAGCAAGCTTGTTTGTCCTGTATTGTGTAAACCAGATGCTCCCTTTTGAATCTACAGCAATACCGCCGGGGTAGCTGTGCTTTGTTGGAACCTCATAAAAATGAAATGCTGAGTCAGCATCCTGCTTCAGTTCTTGCGCTGAAACAAAGACTGCATGGAAGAATAAAAGGAATAAGAAGGAAAAGAGCGCTGCTAACTTCATAGTTTCTTGTTTGCTTTTCTAAAAGACATTAAAAAATAAGCCATAAAAATAGTTATTACCATGACGCTTATTATAATTATTATAACAAATTGTGCGCTAAATTTCTTGTCAGATGCATTTAGCGTGCCGCCTTCAGAAGATTTAGGCGGCGCTGCTGCCAATCCTGTAATATATGCAATCTTGTTTACCTCTCTGTCTGATTCCACAAACCAGACATTGCCTGAATGGTCAATAGTGATTCCGAGGGGAAAACTCTGGTTAGTAGGAATATCATACTCCTTGAATATTGCTGTAGCTGGGTCAAACATTCCTATCTTGTTTCCCTTGTTCTCTGTAAACCATATCCTGTCGTATTTATCAATCGCAAGGTTCATTGGAACGCTTGATAGTGTCGGGATAAGAGCCTCTTCAAACCTGTTCATCTGTATTGAAAACATCCCAAGCTTGTTTGCGCTCACCTCTGTAAACCAGATATTGCCTTTGGAATCAACAGCAATATCATTGGCATTTGCCATAGGTGTTAATATTTTATACTCCTTGAATTTACCTGTTGCCTGCTCTATCATGCCAATCTTATTTGCATCAGACATCACAAACCATATATTATCTTTCTTATCAACAGCAATCCCGGCAGGCTTGCTGTTAGGAGTTGGTATTAAATACTCCTTAAAGGAAGATGATACCGCATCCCATTTGCCGATCTTATTGGCATTTCTTTCAGTAAACCATATATTATCCTTTGAATCAATCGCAAGGCTAAACGGGCCTGAGCTGTCGGTTGTGACAGTGTATTCAGAGAACTCTTCTTTATCAGGCGTAAACCTCCCAATCTTATTTCCCATGATGACAGTAAACCATACATTGCCCTTTGAATCAATCGCAAGGCCCGCAAGGCTTCCTGCTGAAGATACGGAATAACCGCCTGTAAATATCTTTCTCTCTGTCTCAGAAAATTTCCAGTTAGCGCTGCCAATATCCTTTGCAGACGGCACAGGATATTCTGTAAATTTTGATGTCTTGGGGTCAAATTTTCCTAATTTATTGCTTGACTGCTCCACAAACCAGACTACATTATTATGGTCTATAGCAATCTTATACGGCTGAGAATATAGCGTGGGGATAGAAAATTCATTAAACAATTTATCTGATTTCGCAGCAGGCGCCGTAACCTTTTTTGGCTCGTGTCCACCGTCATCTGTAGCAGCAAAAAGGGGCGCATTACTTAATGTCAATATTATTATGAGAATATTAATCTTTATCCAAATCATAAGTGTTAACCAATCACCTCGCGAATATCTTACTAAAAAAAAATAATAGACACTAAGCTAAATACTGCCGCAATAAATCCCGCTACATGACAAGATAGTGTCAATTAATTTTAAAATCCCCCTTGCTCCCCCTTTTTCAAAGGGGGAAATTCCTTTGGCCCCCTCTTTGGAAAAGAGGGGTTTGGGGAGATTTCCTCACCATGTAAATGTCGGCTCATACATATGCCTCATCTGCCAATTGGCATCCTTATAACTTTCTGCTGCGCCGTGAACAACAGTCATATTTTCGCCGACTGTTTTTCCAGCCTTAAATTTTCCTACCTCAATCTGCCTCTGGCGGTTTACCCTGTAAAACTCCCCCACATTCACTGGTGGCACACCCATCCCAACGCCCATTGATGCATTGTGGCAGGAATTGCAGCCATACAGCTTTGCCTGATAGCTGCCCTTGACAACTCCAACTGTAATCAATATTACGACTAAAAATACAGGTGAATATACAAGAAGCCTTTTGGCAAAACTCCTCTTTGGCGCTGCGCCTTCTTTCTTCTTATGCAGGAATGGCACAAGAATCAATGCAATAAACATCATAAGCGGCAGATAGAATGTTGTTATTGATTCAAACTTCTTTAGCCCGCCTTTTAAATACCAGAACGGCTGAAAGAAAAAGAGAGAATACCATTCAGGGCCAGGCACATACATGCCGTCATCAGGCATTGGCGGAATATCAGGATCTGCAGGAACCCTGAAGAAATAAGATAGCCCTAATATCAATGCAAAGACAATAAACACCATTATGCTTGACTGCAGCACATGGTGGGGGTAAAATTTTCTCCCCTTTTTATGCCCTGTTTTTTTTGTCATTTTACTGCTCCAATCTTTTTATATTCGCAGTTACAGAGGGTGCGGACATATTTTACCATACCCTTTATTTCTTCCTCAGTAAGCAGGTTATCAAAGGGAGGCATGCTGCTTGTAAATCCCATAGCTAGGCCTCCGCCTTTTATTACTTTCAAAAGCTGGTCATCGGTTCTTGTTGAAAGATAATTGCCGTCAGTGTGATTCCTCGGCGGAGCCTCCATTGCCTCAGCCTGCGGGCCGTTGCCTTTGCCTGTGTCGCCATGGCAAGGCGAACAGTACATTGCATAATTTGACTTTGCCTCTGCATCTTTGCCTTTCCACGCATCTTTTGCTGTATAACCCTCATCTACTTTTGATGCATCCTTTGATTTTTCTTTTTTGTTCTCAGCCATCAATGGAATGGCAAGGGCAATAAGAATAGCAACAAGTATTAATGAAAAAAATATTTTTTTTCCTTCTCTGTTTTTCATAATAATCTTCCCCCTTCCTTATCAATGAAATAGGTCATATAGGACTTATTCTTCAATTAATCCTACAGGGGCCCGGAGATGCCGTGCTTCCTGACCATCTTGAAATGCACGAAGAGCAGCAGGATTGAGATAAAAGGCAGAATCCAGATATGAACTGCATAGCTGCGGCCTACTGTAAAGGCAGCAAGTAATGGATCCTTTAGCCTTTCCCCTATAACCGGCCAGCTCCCAACATAATCTGTCCATAAAACGAGCAGCCAGTATCCTCTCCAGTCCCACGGCAGGATGCTGCCAGTAATGGTAAAAAACATCACTACAATGAACATTAACATACCGGAAAGCCAGTTCAATTCCCTCGGCCTTTGATATGCCTTGTGCAGGAAAACGCTTACCATATGAAAGAATACCATTGCAACAAGGGTTGTTGCCCCCCATCTATGGATATTCCTTATAAGCCAGCCGAGCGGCACCTGATTGCTAAGATAGAATATGCTGTCTAAGGCATTCTCAGGCTTTGGCACATAGAAGAAAAGCATAAATACACCTGATATAGTCTGAAGAAGAATGATAAACAGGGCAAGTCCGCCAAAACAGTAAAGAAGATTGACATGGTCAGGAACAGGATATTCAAGCTGTTTATTTATCCATTGTTTTATACTTGTCCTTTCATC
>CAKKRA010000048.1 GCA_919902475.1 Nitrospiria bacterium | reverse complement strand
TCCGAGGTCTTTATAAGATTCCTGAAGATGAAGAGGCACTGGATAATAAATTGCAGATGCAATGCCTGCATCAGTCAGGCCATTCAGAATTGAATCCCTTTTTGATGCCCTTATGCTGTATTGATGAAATACATGATAATATCCATCAGGCTCAGAGGGTGTAATAACATTGACCCCTTTTAATTTCTCAGTATAGAAACGGGCGTTCTCTCTTCTCTTTTTATTGTATTCATCAATCCTTTTTAACTTTATCCTTAATATCCCTGCTTGTATCTCATCAAGCCTGCTGTTATAGCCGATAACAGAATGGTAGTATCTTACCTTCTGCCCGTGATTGCGAAGCATCCTTATCTTCTCTGCCATATTATCATCATTCGTAATAACCATGCCGCCGTCACCGTAACAGCCGAGGTTCTTGCTTGGGAAAAAGCTGAAACACCCTGCATCGCCAATTGCCCCTGTCTTTTTATCTTTATATACAGCGCCAAATGACTGGGCGCAGTCTTCAATTATTTTCAGTTTATATTCGGCAGCAAGCCCTTTTATCTTCTCCATATCTGCAGAAAGGCCAAAAAGATGAACAGGCAAAATGGCCTTGGTTTTTTTTGTTATTGCCTTCCTAATCTTTTTTACATCTATATTAAATGTCTTCTCGTCAATATCCACAAATACAGGCCTTGCGCCTGTATAAGTAATTGCCTCAGCAGTAGCTATGAATGTAAACGGCGTTGTAATTACCTCGTCGCCTTTTCCAATCCCGCATGCAAGAATGGCAAGATGCAGGGCGTCTGTGCCAGAGGCAACGCCGATTGCATGTTTAGTAGCATAATATGCGGCAATCTCCTTCTCAAACTCCGTTACATTGTTACCAATTATAAAATGACTGCTATGGATTATCTCCTTTATCTTTGCGTCAATCTCATCTTCTATGGCGTGATACTGCGCCTTTAGATCTACCATTTGAATCTTCATCCAAAAGTAATCTCCTTTTCCTTGTATCTTCTAATACTGCAAGGGCAACTTCTAATGCCTTCTTGCCCTCTATGCCTGACACAATCGGTTTTTTCCTTTTTTTCACTGACTCAATAAAGGATGCCAATTCTGCCTTTAACGGCTCCTCCTTAATCAGGTCAATATTTTCTGTGCTTATCTCTGGAACCATCCTGTTATTCACCCTGTTCCATATCCGCTTGTGAAGGATAATCTCCTGCTCCTTATAGTCAAGGGTGAAATATGTCTCGGGCTGGTATATGCTTATCTTTCTCAGCTTGTCTATTGACATCCTGCTTACAGTAAGATTAGCCACACAGCCGTTTTTAAACTCAATATGCGCATTTGCAATATCATTATGAGATGTCATAACAGACACGCCGGTAGCATTAATAGACCTTATATCTGAATCAACAAGGCTTAAAACTATATCAATATCATGGATCATAAGATCAAGTATAACATCCACATCAGAAACCCTGTCTGCAAACGGCCCGAATCTCCTTGATTCAATATACATCGGCCTGTCTATTATAGATTCTAAGGCCTTTACAGCAGAGTTATACCGCTCAATATGACCTATCTGAAGTATAAGTTTTTTTGTCTTTGCAAGCTTTAAAAGCCTTTCAGCCTCGCTTACAGTTGTTGTCATGGGCTTTTCAAGCAGTATATCCACGCCGTTTTTTAAAAAGTCGCTGGCAATCCTGTAATGAAGCGGCGTAGGAACAACTATGCTGACTGCATCAACCGAATCAATCAGATCCTTATAATCATAATAAGGCTTGGCGCCCACCTTTCTTGCAATCTCATCAGCCCTGTCTTTATTTGTATCAACAACGCCGGCAAGCTGAACCCCCTTAATCTGTGAATACACCCTTGCATGATGCTCGCCGAGATAACCAACACCTATAACGCCGATTTTAATCTTTTTCATAATCCTACATTCCGATAATGCAGATATTTTCCTTATTCGCCAGTTTTATCATATCTTCTTTTTCAAGAAGTATGGTCTTTCCTGCCTCAACACATAGCGCTGCTGCCTTTGCCTCTTTTAATATACGAATGGTATTCAAACCGATAACAGGCGCATCAAAACGCATATCCTGCTTTGGTTTTGCCACCTTTATTACAACAATACCGCCCCTGCCGAGTTCGCCAGCCCTTCTGATTGCCGCATCTGTCCCTTCTATTGCCTCAACAGATAGCACTGCCCTCTCTTTTACAACCACTGTCTGCCCAATATCAAGCCTTCCCATCTCCTTTGCAATAGGCCAGCCGAATTCTATATCCTTTAATTCCTTTTTTTTTGGCTTTCTTTTGGTAATAACGCCTTTTTCTGCAAGCAGATGCGGGACATATCGTGTAGGCTCTTCAACCTTTATACCCTCTTTCTCCAATTCCGATACTATTCCAAGAAGTAGTGAGTCGTCTTTTCTATCCTTCAATTTCAGATATAGTGTTATTGCCCTCAGGTCAGGCCTTATATCTTTAAACATAAAGGTCTTTGAAACCTTTCCAGCCATAACAACCCTGTTTATTCCCTCTTTCTTAAAAATTTTTATAAGCCTGCCGAGCTGGCCTACCTTAATCCAGTGAAGCCTTTCAACACCCTTTTCAAGATCAGGCGATGTTATATTCTCCAAGCCGACTGCAATAACCCTTTTACCCTTTTCTCTTAAACCATTTGATAGTATTATTGGGAAATTGCCGTCTCCGGCAATAAGGCCGATTCCTTCCATTACCTGCAGATTCCCCGCTCAGAGGTCTCTAAGAAATTGAGAAAGTATTCCAATTCCTTTGACATAACAACCTCTCCGCGAACCTTTTTTATTGCATCGCTAAGAAGCAGTTTTGACTTGAATATTATCTTGTACGCCTGTTTGAGATTATTTACCAGCTCATCTGAAAAACCGTGCCTCTTTAAACCGATTACATTCAGCCCGTAAAGTGTTGCCCTCATGCCTGATGCGCTAACATAAGGCGGGATATCAAGTGGAATAGCAGACATTGCGCCAACCATTGTATAAGCGCCTATCCTTACAAATTGATGCACACCTGTCATGCCGCCGATTATAGAATGGTCTCCTATCTCTATGTGGCCTGCAAGGCCGACTGAATTGGCAATAATAATATCATTTCCTATCTTGCAGTCATGGGCAATATGCACATAGGCCATGAGAAAATTGTTGTCGCCGATAGTTGTCTCGCCGAAACCCTGAACAGTGCCTCTGTTCAGCGTTACATACTCCCTGATAAGATTGTTATTGCCAACCTTGAGATATGTTTTTTCACCTTTATATTTTACTGACTGGGCAGGGCCGCCTAATGAGGCGAACTGGTAGATCGTGTTATTTTCGCCAATCTCTGTCCAGCCTTCTATTACAACATGGGAGCTGATCTTTGTTCCCTTTGCAATCTTTACATCCTTTCCAATAACAGAATACGGACCTATGCTGACGCCTTCTGCAATCTCGGCCTCTGGATGTATTATTGCAGTTGGATGTATCTCTATCTTCTGGTTTTCAATATCTATATTACCCATTTTTCTTCTCCGCTACCATTGCTGTTAATTCCGCCTCGCATACAAGTTTTTCATCCACAAAGGCCTTGGCGCTCACCTTCCATGTCGGCGCCCTTTCATGTATAACAGTAACTTCAAATTTAATCTGATCCCCGGGCACAACAGGCTTTCTGAATTTTGCCTTGTCAATGCCGAGGAAAAAAACGGTCTTTTCTTTGCCTTCCAGATTATCAGTTGATTTTACTGCAAGTATCCCGCCTGCCTGCGCCATTGCCTCAAGGATTAGAACACCAGGCATTATGGGATTGCCAGGAAAATGACCCTGAAAAAAGGGTTCATTGATTGTTACATTTTTTATTCCCACAACCTTCTTTTTCGGCTCTAATTCAATTATCCTGTCAATCAACAAGAATGGATAACGGTGCGGCAGAATTAATTGAATCTCTTTGATGTCAATCATTAAAAGCCTCCTCCTATTTTGTCTTCATCTCCAATTCTGAAAGTCGCTTCTCTAAATCAGCAATCTTCTTTCTCATCTCAGGCAGTTTTTGATAGACTGCCTGCGCCCTAAGCCAATCCTTATGCGGAATTGCAGGGCTTCCCAAGATAATCTGATTTGAAGCAACATCACTCATAACACCTGACTGCGCGCCTATCATAACATTATCGCCAATCTTTATATGGTCAACAAAACCGACCTGGCCTCCGATTACGCAATGTTTTCCTATCTCACTGCTTCCTGAAACACCAGCCTGTGCAACGATTATAGAATCCTCGCCTACCATAACATTATGGGCAATCTGGACAAGGTTGTCTATCTTTGTCCCTCTTTTTATAATTGTCTTTCCCAATGTTGCCCTGTCAACTGTAACATTTGCGCCAAGCTCCACATCGTCTTCAATGACAACACCGCCAATCTGTGGAATCTTGTGATGCTTGCCCTTATCTGTTGCATAGCCAAAACCATCGCTGCCTATGACTACGCCGCTGTGCAATATAACCCTCTTGCCAATTACCACATCCTCTCTGATAGTAACATTTGGATAAATAAGAGAGTCATCTCCAATAATGCTGTTATCGCCGATATAAACACCAGAATATATTACAACCCTGTCGCCGATCTTTGCATTATCTCCTATTACAGCAAGTGGATATATGCTGACATCCCTGCCAATGACTGCATTATTTCCAACGACAGCATTTGGGTCTATGCCATGTGATTTGTACTCTTTCTTATAAAAATAGTTTAAGACCTTGCTAAATGCAAAATATGGATTATCTACAAAAATAAAATTCTTATTTAAATCCTTAAACTCCATTGTTGCAATAACAGCAGATGCCTTTGTATTTTCAAGCTCAGGCTTATATTTCTGATGCGAGATAAAGGTAATATCACCCTCGTTTGCCTCACGGATGCCGGAGATACCTGTGATTAGAATTTCTCCGTCGCCGGACAACTCGCCTTCTAATTTTTTTGCGAGGTCTTTTAATTTTATGCCTTTATTTTTTATCATTTTGCTTTTGTGAGTCTATCTCCTTGATTATTCTATCTGTTAGATCAAGAGGGTAAAAATCATCAGGTGAATACATCAATCCCCTCTTTTCAACAATCAGTGTAAAACCTTCTTTCTTTCCAAGCGCCTTTACAATACCTTCTATCTTCTCGCCAAATGATTTTGAGACCTCTGCATTTTTTTTACGAACCTCATCTGATAAGGCCGCTCTCTTTTTCTGAAATTCCTCAAACTTCTTTTTTATCTGCTCCTCTTTTTGCTTTCTTGCCTCAGGGCTTAAGATTGAAATCTGTTTTTGATATTCCTCATCCATTTTTTCAAGCTCTTTTTTATCAATCTCTAAAAGTTTCTCTTTGCCTTTTGCAAATTCTTCAACAGATTTTGCAGATTCATTCGCCTTTTTAGACTCACTTAAAACACGCTGGGCATCAATTGACCCCACCTTAATCTCTGCTGTAAAAGCAGGGTTTGTAAAACCTAAGATTACTGCAAAAAGTGTTAATAAAATAATTGTAAGTCCTCTCATTGTAAAAACCCCTTTCGTTTTTAGTTTTTAAAAAAATGTTCCTATTGCAAACTCAAAGGCGCTGTCATCTTCCCAAGTGAACTTGTCGAGTTTATAGCCCCATTCAAGCCTTAATGGACCAATTGGCGATATCCAGCGTATTCCAGCGCCCACACCGTATCTCAGCCACTGACTCTTACACTCCCCTCTATAACAAATACTATGACTGTCTAATCCTTCATTATCATTAAATGCCCTTCCAGCATCAAAAAAGGCAACGCCTCTTATCCTCGCCTCTGGAATCAGAGGAAATGTAAGCTCTATATTAAATAACAGTTCTTTATTGCCGCCTATTCTATTGTTACTTGCATCAAGCGGCCCTGCCTCGCCATATTTGTAGCCCCTGACTGTATTTATGCCCCCTGTATAAAATCTTTCATAAGTTGGCAGATTTTTATCAGAATGACCTGCTGCATAGCCTATTTTTCCACGAAACATGACAACAGTATCAAGTATAAGCCTTAAATACCAGCTTGAAGCTCCTATAGTTCTATAATATGCATTATCTCCGCCTAAAAATCCGCCTGCATATTCATAATAAACACTGTTGTTTGAACCCTCTCTCGGCTCAAGATAGTTATCCCTTGAATCCCTTCCCAAGCTTAATCCTATAATGCTTGTCAGCTTCATTTTACATTTATTATAGAAATCTCCACTACTGAAATCAATAAGAGCAGGGTCGTCACAATCTGTTTTGGCAGAATCAGGCGCATTTTTATACAGGTCATAAATCTGTGCGGTTTCCAAGCTATAGGAAATACTGCCGCTTACATAATCAGTAAATGTCCTGCCTAGTGTAACGTTTCCGCCTATAGAATCCTTTTTATAACTGTCATATGAGCGGTCATTCTTATATAAATTCAATCCTAATGACATTGGATAATCAAAAAGCCACGGCTCTTTGAAACTCAAAGAATAATTTGTCTTTTTCTCTCCAAACTCGCCCTTTGCCTTTACAAGTATGCCTGTCCCAAATAAATTGCCCTGAGATATCTCAACCATGCCTATCAGATATTCTACGGAGTTATATCCTGCGCCAAAACTTAAAGCTCCTGTCGGCTTCTCTTTTACCCTAACATCAAGGTCAACCATGTTTTCACCTGTCTCTCTCGGAAGCAGCTCTATAGTCTCAAAGAAGTTCAGGTTATTTAATTTCTGATAGCTCCTTTTCAATTCCTTTGTATTTATAATCTCCTGTTCAGTAACCCTTATCTCCCTTCTAATAACCTTATCCTTTGTAACATCATTGCCGAAGATATTAATCCTGTTGATCTTTACCTTATCCTTTTCAGTTATATTAAGGGTTATATCAACAAGTTTTGTATTCTTATTAGGATCAATGGCTGGTATTACATTTGCAAAGGCATATCCTTTTTCGCCATATTTCTCAATAATAGCTACTATATCTTCTCTTAGGAGATTTCTTTTAAATATAGCCTTCTCCTCGGTTTTGAGTATCTTTCTCAATTCCTTTTCAGTAAATACCGTGTTGCCTTTAATGCCAATCTTTTTTATCTTAAATCTGTCGCCTTCTATAATAGGGTATGTCAGAATAATAGACCTCTTATCCTTTGAGACTTCTATCTTTGGCTCGCCTACCTGAACCTGCAGATACCCATTATTTGCATAAAACTCCTGAATCCTGTCTACATCGTTCCTTACTTCTTCCTTTTTATATTTTCCTGTTGAATCAAGCCATGAAAAAATCCACCATCTTTTCGTCTTTAACTGCCTTCTTATTTTAAAACTGCTGTAGACCTTATTCCCCTCAAATTTTACATCATCAACTGTTACCTTCCTGCCTTCTTCTATATAAAATATTAGAGACACCCGCTCCTTTGTAGTTGTCTTTATAACAGGTATGATATTGGCATAATAATATCCTTCATCTTCATAATATCTTTTTATCTTCTCAATATTATCCCTTATTATCTGCTGGTCAACTATGCTGTTTGGTTTTATGGAAATCTTTTCTTTTATCTTTTCAGTTGTTAATTCTTTATTGCCTTCAAAGACAATACTCTCTATATACTGCTTTTCAACTACAACAAAGATAATCTTTAAACCGCCCTCAAAGCCCTCTGTCTCTACCTTTACATCACCAAAAAAACCCATCTGGAAGATAGATTTTATATCCTCTCTAAGTTTTTCAGGCGAAAAGAGATCACCTTCCTTTATCTTAATCTTAGACCTGATAGTAGAGGTATTTACCCTTTTGTTACCCCTTACCTCTATATATTTTATTTTAATCTCTTCTGCAAGGACTGTGCCGTTTAATTCATGAAAAACAAAGGCACAAAAAACCAACAGAAAAAGTACATGAGCTATTTTTCTTGTCATCAATAGAAAGCCTTTCATCCATATAAGTAATTCAGAAATATAACATTTTAAAAAATTATTGTAAACAAAAAAATCAGGGCTTACTGTAAATCACGCAAAGCTTGAACTTTATCCAAAAGCTTCTGACACAAAGGGTATTTTTATTTACAACATTGGGTGTGGCACAAAAGCCACAACATTCAGATTGGTCAAGCGGAATTTAATGAAGGTAAAGAGATTTGTCCATGATTTTGATATTTTTGTTGTTTAAAACTTAGTTAATTTTGTTCTAATCAACATCTCCAATCAAATCTCCATTTTTGTCAATTTCTATAATTTTTACTGGTACTATCTTATTCTTTATCACATTATTATCGCTTCTTATGAATAACTTCATGTAGTTTCCTGTAAGACACTTGAACATCCCTGTCTTTTTGTCCTTTTCGCTTTCAATTAAGGCATCAAAAGTTTTGTTAATAAAACTATTTTTGAATTGCATTGACTTGTTTTTGCCTATTTCAATCAGCCTTCTGCTCCGCTCTTTTTTAACATTTTCTGGAACCTGCTCTTTAAAATTAAATGCCTCTGTGCCGCGACGCATAGAATATGAAAATACATGTAAATAGGTAAATGGAAGCTCTTGTATCAGCTTAACACTATTTTCATAGGCAGTATCATCCTCTTCTGGCAGGCCGACTATTACATCTGTGCCAAGACCAATATCTGGCATCTTTTCCTTAATCTTTAAAACAAGCCCTTTAAAATACGCAGAGTCATACTGCCTTTTCATCCTATGTAAAATCCTGTCATCACCGCTCTGCAATGGCAAATGCAGATGTTTGCATATCCTGTCATCAAAGGAAACAAGGTCAATAAGTTCATCTTTAACATCCTCTGGCTCTACAGAGCTTATTCTGATTCTCTGTATCTCTGTTTCTTTAAGTATTTTCTTAACAAGCCATGACAAAGATTTATTAGGTGAGATGTCTTTTCCATAGGTTCCTAAGCTTACACCTGAAAGGACAATCTCCTTGTATCCAGCATCAACAAAATTATTAATCTGCTTTGTTACCCACTCTGGCCTTGCGCTCCTTGCCTTGCCGCGGACATAAGGGACAATGCAAAAGGCGCAAAATGCGCTGCAACCATCCTGAACCTTTAAAACTGCCCGCGTCTTGTCTGGAAAGGCCTTTATATCAGAATGAAAGAAGCTCTCAGCAGTTTTATTTACATAAACCCTTGGCAACTGTTCCTTCTCTGTATCTTCAAGATATCTTTCAAGCTCAAGTTTCTCCTGATTGCCGAGGATAACATCTACGCCATCTATAGACACAAAAGCCTCTGGATTGCTCTGGGGATAGCATCCTGCAACGACTATCTTTGCCTTTTCATTCTTCTTTACAGCCCTCCTCACAAGCTGTCTTGACTGGTAGTCGCTCTTTGCAGTTACAGTGCATGTATTTATTACATACACATCTGCCACATCATCAAAAGAGACTATCTGAAACCTTCCATTTAATGACTCCTTCATCAATGCAGAGTCATATTGATTTATCTTGCAGCCGAGTGTTGAGAATGCAATCCTCATCTTAAGTCGCCTTTCACATCCTTTATATATAAAATTATCTGCGATATAACAGCGCCAATGCCGTCAGCAAAGATATCATCAATACTTGCATAACGGCCCGGCACAAAGGACTGGTGAAATTCATCTGTTATTGCATAAAGCAGTGAAATGACGACTGCTATTAATCCTATATATCTTCTAACATTTTCTTTTAATGTAAAAGAGAGCGCCTTGCTTACCAAAAAACATAATACAGCGTATTCTAAGAGGTGTATAATTTTATCAGAGTGTTTAAACAGATACAGCTTTTCTGTCTTATCACCGGAAAAAGAGGAAAGCAGGAAGATTAATAGCGCATAGGCTATTGTTGCAGACAAGTATAAAACCTTCTTATTCATCCTTACTAATAACACCTTCTAAGTTTGAAAGATTTGCGTTAATAATCTTTACATTAACAATTCTACCGATTAATTCGGAATGCCCTGTGAAATTAACAATCCTGTTGGCTTCAGTCCTTCCTGTCAGGCGGCACTTGTCTGCCTCGCTCACACCTTCAACAAGAACCCCAACAGTCAATCCAATATGCCCCTTGTTTTTTTTTGTTGTAATCTCTGTTTGAAGTAACATAACCTGCGCAAGCCTCTCCTCTTTTATATCCTTAGGCAGATGTCCGTCAAACTTTTCAGCAGCAGTATCTTGCCTTTTTGAATATTTGAATGCATAGATATTATCATATTCAACATCTCTTAAGGCATCCATTGTAATATTTAAATCATCTTCTGTTTCACCGGGAAATCCAACAATGATATCTGTTGTAATGCCTATCTCAGGCATTTTGTCTCTTATTTTATCTATCTTCCTTTTATATTCAGAATATGTATATCCCCTGTTCATCAGATTCAAGATTTTATCTGAGCCTGACTGCAATGGCAGGTGCAGATGATTGCATACCTTTGGTAATTCTGCTATTGCATCAATCAATCTGTCAGACAGGTCTTTTGGATGGGAGGTCATAAACCTGATTCTCTCAATCCCTTCTACAGGGTGGAGATAGCTGAGTAATGCTGGAAAATCCATCTCATAGGAATTCACATTTTGGCCAAGGAGCGTTATCTCTTTGAAACCCTGATTTACAAGCCCCTGAACCTCTTTTAATATTTCCTCTTTAGGCCTGCTCTCTTCCCTTCCCCTTGTATAAGGCACAACACAATAGGTGCAGAAATTATTGCACCCATACATAATAGACACCCATGCCTTAACCCCCTTTTTTCTTAAGGCAGGATAAGAAACTGTATTTATCTTATGCTCAGCAACATTTACAGGATGTTTACTCTTTTCTGAAAGCGCGTCAAGGAGTCCTGGAATCTCATGAATACTCCTTGTCCCGAACACAAGGTCAACACCCTTTGTCCTTTTTGTGATTTCCTTGCCCTTTTGCTGCGCAATGCAGCCGCCAACTCCTATCAAGAGATCAGGATTCTTCTTTTTTAAATCCATGATCCTTCCAACCTCGCTGAAAAACTTATGTTCAGCTTTATCCCTTACACTGCATGTATTAAGAATAACGAGGTTGGCATCCTTTATATCCTCTGTCAGTTGATAACCATTTTCTAAAAGAACACCTGCAATCCTTTCAGAATCATGCTCATTCATCTGACAGCCCCATGTTTTTATATGTACCTTGCGCATGTTTTCCATAAGCACCTTATAATTTTAAGGATAGTATATCTAAAAAAGGGGTAAGATGGAAGAAAAAATTAAAGACATAGGAATTGATTTAAAAATGAAAAAATAATATTTGCCAGTAAACTCTCTAAGTATTTATGGCATGATAATCATGTAAAGGACATCCTTTTTTTGAATTATTTTGCAAATATCAATGGGCAAGGGCATGACTTATTTAAACCAGTCTGACCTCATTACCAACTTATATATAATGAAGAAAAGATTGATATTAAAGCAATTAAAGAAGTCAGAAAGTAAGGCCTGATTATCAGGCCGCTCGGAAATGTCATCGTCCTCATGCCGCCATTAAGCATCGCAATGGAAGAGCTGAAAAAGCTATTGGATGTTGTGTATATTTGTATAAGGGAAGTAACAGAAACTTGACACAAAAAATATTAATTTTGCAAAACCTTTCAAAAATCCAGCGGGCTTTTTGCCTCTTTCAGGGTTCTGCTCGGAACGCAATGGGTGTAAGCTATTGCAGTTATATCTGTCAATATAGCATTACATTTCCCTTGATTTTATGATTTAGCTTAGTTAATATAGTGTCAAGCTTTTTAGGGAAAGAAGGTTGATAGGCAGAATAAATCAGAGGCTGTGAACAATGAAGACTTTGACCCTCTATTCTTCCTTGACCCTTACTAGCAAAATAAATTTATGATTCAACTTATTATTGACAATTTTATCACTATTGCTGGTGCTATTTTGACTATCGTTTTTGGAGGATATGTTACTTATCGTATCTATAGAAAAAATAGAATTGCAGAAGCTTCTACCAAATTCAGGAATAAAATATTGACTGAACTTCAGGGATTGTATCCCGTCACTCAATATTGGGAACAAGGTATCTTCCCGCGATTCAGTCAATCCATTGTCAAGATAGAAAGCATTGCAACTGAATTTAGGCATTTCATACCTTTCTACCGCAAAAGAGATTTCGATGCTACATTGAAAAATTATTGTGACTATTGCAACAAAATAACATGGAATGAGGTAGCTGCTTATGCCATGTATAAAAACTCTATGGACACTAAAGACAAAGGGCCAAGAGAACAATTTAAAAATATTATTGAACATCTTTTATCCTTTGCAAATAAAGATTAATAAAACACACAACAAATTAATGAAGCGGATGCTTACCAGCACCGCTCAGCGCCGCATTAGACAAATATAGTATGAACTCATTTATATTTACAAATATCTCAATATATAAATCTATTTCAGATGAAGCATATCTGAATATGAAAGAATTAATTGAATCAGGTAGAAGCCCCAAGCCTGATGGTTCTGAAGGTTCTGTTATTACGTATGATTCTGAGCATAAGAGCTTCAAACAAGCTATGATTTCAATAGTATTTACGGGTATGTGGCTCGAGGCACTAATGCATTTGTTAATAGTGAAAAAATATGATGAAAAAAAATTTAAAGAAAATGATTTTAAACCATATAAAGAAAAACTCAGCCTCATAGGATGTAAAGATCAAGACATATTAGACCGAGCACAAAGGTTTCAAAAGTGCAGAAAAGAGCTTGTTCATGAAAAAGCTCATTTCGACACTGGTAAAATAAAAAATGCACAAGAGGAAGCGTTGAATGCTCATGAGTTATTGGTTGGTATTTCTGAGTATTTTTCAAATGAAATTGGCTAACCAGTGCCTCAAATTTGACCTCTGGGACGCTACGCGCCCCTCGGCAAGTTAGGCCTGTCGCTAAAACTCACATTAAAAGGGGGTAGCAATGAAAAAGTTGTGTTCAGCTTCTATTCTTACACTGATTCTGCTGATGGCAGGTTGTGCATCAGTGCCCCAATACGTAAATGTTGACTCCATACAGGCGCCAAACACTGATAATAAGAAAAACTTTGTACTTCTTCCTGGCAATAAAGACACATCGGCAAGCGACCTTCAGTTCAGGGAATATGCGGCTTATATAAACCGCGCCCTGATCTCAAGAGGCTTTATGCCAGCGGAATCTATCGAAACAGCAAACCTTGCCATTTTTGTTGTTTACGGCATCGGAGACCCTCAACAACATCAATACTTATATTCAGTACCTGTGTGGGGACAGACCGGAATCTCTTCATCCACGACCTATGGAACATTGAGCACGTTTGGAAATACGGGAACGTATAGCGAGACAACCAAGTATCATCCGACATACGGTATCACTGGTTATTCAACTCGCGTTGGCACTTACACAATGTACTTCAGATTTTTGGTGCTTGATGCCTTTGACTTATCCGAGTACAGAAAATCAAAAGAGCTAGTGCCGCTCTGGAAAACAACTGTAACGAGCACGGGCCCGGGTAGTGATCTAAGGCGTATTCTTCCAGTGATGGTCATCGCCTCAAAATCACATATCGCCACGAATTCAGGCCGGCGGATCAAGGTAGAGATTGACGAGAATAACCCCGACATGCTCGAACTAAAAACCAAAATGTCAACGAACGAAAAAAAGTAGGACGAACTTTGGCGAAAAATAATAGAAAATAATAGGGTCTATAATAGAAAAATAGGAAGAAAAAGAAGAAAAAATGGGGAATAATGGGAATAATGGGGAATAATGGGGACACTTCCCATATTTTTCTTGACAACCCCTCTTTATTAATATAATCTCTTCCCATGCCAAGGATTGCAAGGGTATGCGCTGTAGGTTATCCCCACCATATAACACAAAGAGGAAATAATAAAGAAACAGTCTTTTTTGAAGATGAAGATAAGGAATTCTATCTAAATACCCTTAGCAAATACAGCCAGAAATGGGCCTTTGATATATGGGCTTACTGCCTTATGCCAAATCATGTTCATATCCTTGCAGTCCCCAGAAAAAAAGAATCCCTTGCCAGAGGCATAGGCAGTGCTAATCTTGTATACACCCAATACATAAACCGTAAATATAATAGGAGCGGAAGGCTTTGGCAGAACCGTTTTTTTTTCTACTATAATACAAGAAAGCCTTACTTATGGGCAGTAGCAAGACATATTGAATATAACCCTGTTAGGGCTAAACTTGCAGCTAAGGCAGAAAGATATGAATGGTCAAGCGCAAAGTGGCATATATTGGGTGTTGAGGATAAGATTCTATCTGATAAGGATTGGTTGGAAGAGAGGGATAGAATAGCTTACCGTAGGTTTATAAATAAAGAAGACAAGCCTATGGAAGCATCAATCAGGAAGGCGACGACTACAGGTAGGCCGTTAGGGGCTGAGGGATTTATTAAGAGGCTTGAGAAGCTGCTTGAGCGTGGTATTTTACCAAAGAAGGCAGGGCGGCCAAAGAAGGGGAAGTAGAAAATATGGGAAGTGCCCCTATTCGTTTGTATTATTTTTGTTTTGGTTTTAGTTTTTGTTCTGGGAAAAGGCAGAAACTGTTTATTAACTTGTTAGAATGCAGCACAAATGAATTTCATGAACTGGATTTCAAATAATATTTCACTTATGACACTGATCGTCACTGCAATCCTTACGATCATCACATTTCTATATACACTTATCACCAGAAGAATGTTGCGCCTCACTTCTCAGCCAACAATCACTATAAGATCAAAAAACGTCTCTATTTCCATGGATATTCCTGACACGGCTTTAATAAATGGAAATGACGATTTCTTAGGGAAAGAAAGATATTGCGTAGCTTTTGAAATTGATCTGACAAACATCGGAAACCAACCGGCTCAGAACATATATGTTGATGCAGATGTCCACTTTAAAGAGAATAGACCTTTAGGCAAAAAGGCCCTTCCAGTACATTTGCCCGAATTTATATCTTTTCTCGCTCCGCAATCCAACGATGATAAGACAGCGAGCGTTTCTGTACGATTCGACAATTTTGTGGCAAGAGAACTGATTCGCGATTTCTTCAAAGGGAGGCGTAACATGGATGGATCGCCCTTCCTACCATCAAGAGCCGAAATGGAGAGTCCAAAGCTATGGCCATCACCCAAAGTTATTATCCGCTGCTTCTATTCGGATATTCAGGGGCACAATTACCTTTCAGAGCAACTGCTATTTTTCCACATATGGAAAGATAGTGAGCATGGCAAGTTGGGTATATATCGTCTCAATATGCAGGAACTTCAGTTCGTTGGTATAAAACCAGTTTCAAAAAGGTTTAGGGAACATTACATCAAAAATAATCGTCATAAACGATACATATCTTTTTACGGGGAAAAATATTCCAAGAAGGACTTGTTGTTGCTTGCTGCAAAAAGAGGGAATCAATGACATTCTAACCATGCTTTTGCAGCGGATCGCAAAAAGCCGCGCCCGCTGAAAAACGGCGTTATGTCCATTTTGAAAAAAAGATAAGGAATACGAAACATGGCCTCACATGAACCAACTGATCCATCATTAGAGCAGTTTAAGCAAAAACTCTGGGATGCATCCCCGAAGTCACGTTGTGGTATATGTGGAAAAGAATTGCGTGGTGCGAGCGGCATGCTCATTTCCACGACGGACATGGAGCATTTTAAGATTGTGTGTGAGGGAAAAAGAGGGCCAAATCTTCATTCGTTACATTTATTTGATGCAATTAAAAAAAGCTTCTATTTTTTAGTCTTTAGAAAATAATTGAAATAATTATGGTAGCCCCCTTGCCTTAAGCCGGACTTCCCAATCGTAGACACGCATAAAAAACCTTCATCAATACCCATACTTTTATATTGCTATTTTTACATATTTGTAGTATATTATTTCTATGAAGAAAACCCATTTTGAATGGGATGAGGAGAAAGATAAGGAAAATCAAATTAAACATAATGTTTCTTTTTCAATGGCACAATACGCTTTTCGCGATCTCCATCGTGTTATAGTTGAGGATGTCAGCCACAGTTCAGATGAAAAACGGTTTTACTGTATTGGCCGTATCGGCGACGGCGTAATGACCGTGAGGTTTACTTATAGAGAAAATATCATCCGCATCTATGGCGCCGGATATTGGAGAAAAGGGAGGAAGATATATGAAGAACAAAATAAAATATACTGACGAGCCTATGGGCAAGCTGAAAGTGATCAAAGACTTTCTCCCGCCGCCGGAAAAGCTGGTCTTGAAAGAAGAAAATGTAAAGGTAACCATTGCATTGAACAAATCAAGCATTGAATTTTTCAAAAAAGAGGCGCAGCGTTACCATACTTCGTATCAAAAAATGATTCGACGGCTGATAGATTTATATGCCTCAAAACATAAAAAGAGTGCTTAACAAAAGTATCTGGCGGACAGCTTATAGCTACCAATGATTTAAAGCGTTACACCCTTTCAGGAATCAAAGAAAACCGCTTTCTGTGCCTTGGCCTGTATATTTCAAAGTCGGGTTCAGATTATCTACCTTTTCTCATAAAACCTCATATAATCCTCTACAACCTTCTTTGCATCAAGGCCGAGGAATCTTGCATATTGGGAGAGGTAGCTTTTTAAAAAGACCTCTGCAGGAAGCTGATGATATTTTTCTGCCTCAATATTCTCTAAATAGTTTATATTAATCTTTGTCTTCTCTGCAACCAGATTCAGGCTTATACATCTTCTCTCTCTGATTATCTTGAGAATGCTCCCCCTGAACTCAACGCCATCAAAGGACTCTGCCTCTTTAAATGTTTGCGCTGCCTTTAGTATTTCAACATCTGTTTTAATTGTTGCAGGGGCAGATTGAAATGTTTCCTTGTTTTCAGGAACAATCTCCTTCCATGATTCAGTAACAATTAGCTGCACTGTCTTTGCAGGTTCTTCAATATGAAGTGGCTCAATCTCCTCAATGCTGAGGCCGGCAGCCAATCTTCTGTTATATTCTTCCCTTGTCTTGCTGAAACTTAATATTTTATATGCGTCTTCAACAGCATCTAATATCTCCCTGCACTCCTCTGCTGTGAAAAGGGAATAAGTAGCAAGTGACTCTCCGCTATATGTCTCCTTTGCCCTTTTATAGGCATCCTCTATCTCTTTATATGAGGCATCCTGCTTTATTTCTAAAATTTCATAATAACTCTGATTATTAAATTTCTTCATAATATAAATTCTTCTTCTAATTCCTTATTCATAATTATATTCTTGGTAATCCTCTCCAGACACTTTGCAGGCCTTGAATTAGGATATTCAAGCAAAAACGGCCGTCGGCGGCGCACTGCCTGCCAGATACTTTCATCATATTCAACATACCCAACATAAATCATATTTATCCCAAAATATTTAAGGCATGTGCTCTTTATAGAAAAACCTATGTTAATATCACCCCTTGTCCTGACGCTATTGATTATCAGCTTCGGCTTGAACTTAAACACCTCTTCCTTAAACCTCTGGCCAATCGCTTTGTCAATAACCTCAATATGGCTTATCAGCTCTATCGGCGTCTTGATCCCAAGTTCATTCTTTCTATCCATTACCTCGGCAATAATCTCCCGGATACCATGATTGTTCACTATCCTCTTAAGCCGCCTGTAAAATACGCTCTTTATGAACCTGTATGCATTCTCAATGGATGTAGGCTCTGGTGTAACAACAATTATGCCGCTGTCTGCAATCAAAAAGAAATCCAGTGTATTAAAGGATGTTCCAGCGCCAAGGTCTAAAAGGATGTACTCGCTTTCTACATATGTCAACTGCTTTAGAAGCCGCATCTTCTGTGCATAATTTGTATTTGCCACCTCAAGATAGTCCTCTGCGCCGCTTATCAGGCTTAAATGCGGTATTCCAGTATTTATAGTGACATCCTTGATGCTTGGGACTTTTTTTCTAATAAAATCCGAAAGGGTTACATTAGGGAAGGAGGTGCCGAGGCAGGAATGGAGATTAGCGCCGCCTAAGTCTGCATCTACCAATAATACATCCCTTCCAGTCTTGGACAGGCAGATGCCAAGATTTGAGGTTATCAGGCTCTTTCCAGTTCCGCCCTTGCCGCCTCCAATAGCCCATATCTGACCATTAAATGAGCCCCTTCCATTGCCATTGTCGCCTGATTCAAAGGACATTTCTTCTCCTTATAAAACGTATAAATCTATACTATTAACTGCCTGTTTTCAAGTTAATTATACCATAAAATTTTGTTTTATAATTATATGGCAACATATTAATAAATATGGTAATATATTCGCAGTTTGGTAAATCATGATTAGATTTTTATTTTCATTATTAATAGTTGTAAGCGTTTCGTCCCCTTCTTATGCTGCAATAACAGCAGACTTCACTCAAGAGAAAAACAGCAATATTCCAAAGGGATGGGAATTAAAGGAGTGGAAAGGAAAGGGCGAAATCATTATTGAAAATGAAGATGGAATCTCCTTTATACATTTAAAAAGCAGTAAAAATAGCTTTGCCCTTCATAAAGAACTCAATTTCAATATAAAAGAATATCCTGTAATAACATGGAGATGGAAGGTTTCGAGTCTTCCGGAGGGCGCTGATGTCAGGGATAGCAAAACCGATGATCAGGCAGCCCAGATCTATGTTGTATTTCCTAAGTTCCCGGCAATGATAAACAGCAGGCTCATTGGATATATATGGGAGACATCTGCGCCAGCAGGTTCTGTTATTACAAGCAAGAAGAACTCCAATACAAAATATATTGTCATCCAGAGCGGAAAAGAAAGGCTCGGGGAGTGGCTTGAGGAGAAGAGGAATGTTTATGCAGATTATAAGATGCTGTTTAATGAAGAACCGCCCTTAATCGGCAAGGTATCGGTTATGATAGACACAGATAATACAAAGAGCAGCGCTGAAAGTTTTTTCAGCGCTATCAGGTTTGAAAAGGAACCAGTTATGTTTGCAGAGGCGCCCAAGCCAATTGAAAAAGGAGCGGATGCCTCAATGGGCAGCGCTAATCCAGCCTCTAAAGAACCTTCTATATCTAAGTATAATCCTGATGCTGCAGCTTACAAAAAAGGAGAAAATAAAGCAAAAAAGGGCAGATTTGCTGCAATTAAATCAAGGATTCTACCCCAAACCGCCCCTGATGCAAAGGCTCCAGAACCTATAATAACTGCAAACAGCATCATTTTATACATATCTTTAGCAGCCATTATTCTAATATTCATAGCTGTTGCCGCAGCAATAGCTGCAAAAAGGCCAAAAAAACCTAAAAAAATAATAATGTGAAAAAAACTATTTTTTTATAGACAAAGCCGCCAATGATGTGTATTATAATATGGTTTTTTTATAAGGCATCCCTGAATAAGTTTTAAGAATCTTGATATTTGTAGTGGCAACAGAATCTGTTTTTAATGGAGTGAAATAGTGGCTTTAGAGAATCAAGACAGGTATACTACAGGTATAATCACAAACTGAAAAATAAGGTCAGAAGACTCGTAATATGCAATCTCAAAGAAGATTATTTAAAAAAGCAGGAGGCAAAACGCAGAGGCGAGTGCCTACAGTGCGGTAAATGCTGCAGCCTTGTTTACCGCTGCCCTTTTTTAAAGGGTACAGGCGAAAATATCTGGTGCCAGATATACCACAATGGAAGGCCTAAACAGTGCATTGCATTTCCTATAGATGAAAAAGACTTGGCTGATGTAAACTTTGAGTGCGGCTACTACTTTGAGAAATAACCCTGCTTAATATCCAGTCCAAACAATCCTGCATTTCTTTGAAGTAAATCAAAATACTTGGGGCTCTGATTATAATAGGCAATCGCCCTTTTAATCCTGTTAAAGTCCTCTTTTTTATAACCATAAAGTTTTAGATAGGATGCCACAGTAGTAACAGCATCTGACATATCCCATGGATTTGCCATGCCGTCGTTGTTTCCATCCTTGCCGTATGCAAGCCATGTGCTCGGCAGAAACTGAAATGGCCCCATCTCTCCATATCTTCCGCCGAATTGCTTTCTGCTGTCAAAGCCGTTTGCCTTGCATATCGCAATAAACGCCTGCCTCTCCTTCTTCTTCCATCCCTTTACCTCAGAAGAATCATCTTTTTTAATTTTATATACATCAAGTATCATGTAATCACCGAGGTTCCTGCCCATTGATGATTCCTGAAACCAGAGTGATTCAATCAGGGCTGCATCAACCTTGTAGGTATTGTCTGCCAATTCAAAAAGCCTGTAAGGATTAAGCACAGAAACTTCTACCTTCAGCGCCTCAGCTCTTTTATCATCCTCAATCAAATTTTCGCTCTGCCTTCCGGAGACCTCTGAAACAGCGCCGTAATCTATATATAAAAATGAGAGCATCACCAAGAAAAGGAATCCGCCTGTAATCAACACTCTATTTAGAAACAGCCGTTTCTGCGGCATTATAATGCCTGCTGTTAACTGATGATGACTTGAGACTGATGCGGCTGTTTGAACAGCCCTTTTTGCATAATGCCTGATATACGGCTTCTCTTCAGCATTATTTGCAATAGATGCGAGTATCGCCTTTGCCTCTTTATTATCAATCTTATTCAAGGCATTAATCGCCCGCATCCTGCTGCCAATATGTTTTCCTTCTAATGCCTTAAGACACTCTTTAATAGTCATTTAAACCCCTCAACACTGAACCAATCCTTTATCTTTGCAAATTCTGTTCCTTAAAATCAATACAAAATCTTCTTTAAGATTCAATCATTATACAAAACTATAACAGAAAAATCACACAGTATTAACAAATTTTTATAATCTGTGCGCCAATTTTTGTCACTTTTTTAATTCCTTACCTATCATCTTTTCTATACCAGCAACCTTTCTGTTTATACTATCAACTGCCCCTTTTCTATCATCAATAGTAATTGATGTCAAGACCCTGTCTGAATTCTTTAGAACCTCATTATGGCATTTTTTTATAAGCTCAAATATCTTCTCCATATCGCCTTCCACAACTGTGCCCATAGGATTCAATTTATATGGCATAGCGCTTTCGTCAATAATCTTTAAAACCTTTGCTACATAATCGCCAATACTGCTGCCAACACCAATTGGTACAATGCTGAATTCGCATAACATGGCACACCTCCTGATAAAAGGTTATGTTTCCTTAATTTTAAATTTTGCATTTAGCATTTTGATTTTTTTTACCCCTTCCTCACCCTCTTTGCCTGCAATACGCCGTCCACCCGCTGGACCTTCTCCAGCACTGTCTTTAGGTGTTCAAGGTCATTTATATCTACTATAAAATTCAATACAGCCTTCTTATCCTCTCTTGTAACAGCCTCTGCATGTGTGATATTTGCATCTGATGTTGTTATTGCAGATGATACATTTGCCAGAAGCCCGGGCTTATCCAAAGTAAGCACAGATATCTCTACATGGTGAGCCTTCTTCTCTGTCCTATCCCACTCAACCTCAATTATCCTGTCCTTATTATAATTAAACTCGTCAATATTCGGGCAGTCTGTAGTATGTATAGTAAGCCCCCTCCCCCTTGTGATAAAACCAATTATCTTATCCCCTGTCACAGGATTGCAGCATTTCGCAAAATGGACAAGTATATCGTCTATATCCTTTATCCTTACGCCGATCTTTGCAGATTTAGGCTGTTTTTTAACAACCTCTTTTTCCTGCACTATCTTTTCAGAGACAAAAACATTTACAACCTGATGGACTGATACCTTGCCGTAACCAATGGCAACGATTAAATCATCAATGCTGCTGACATGATGGTGTTTTAAGACCTCTGATAGTTTAGGATGCTTTTGTAAATCATTTGGAATAAGGCTGTTTCTCTTCAGCTCCCTTTCAAATATGTTCTTGCCTATATCAAAGCTCCTCCGCCTCTCCTCTATCTTGACCCACTGCTTTATCCTGTTCTTTGCCCTCGGCGTCTTTACAATCTTCAGCCAGTCCTTATTCGGAATATGCTTCGGGTCTGTCATTACATCAACAGTGTCGCCGCTTCTCAATTGATATTTTAAAGGAACTATCTTTCCGTTAATCTTTGCGCCGACACAATGGTTTCCAACATCAGAGTGGATGCTGTAGGCAAAATCAATTGGTGTGGAGCCCTTTGGAAGCTCTCTGATATCACCTTTTGGAGTAAAGATATAGACAACATCAGAGAACATATCTACCCTTAATGTGTCCATAAACTCCTTGCTGTCCTTCACATCCTTCTGCCATTCCACAAGCTGTCTCAGCCAACTGAATATACTCTCATCCTTCTCGTCAATATAACCCTTTTCTTTATACTTCCAGTGCGCAGCAATGCCTTCTTCAGCAACCCTGTGCATATCCTCTGTCCTTATCTGAAATTCCACCCTTTCGCCGTTCTGGCATATAACAGTTGTATGCAGCGACTGATACATATTTGACTTTGGAACGCCGATATAATCCTTAAACTTGCCCGGCACAGGCGTCCAGAGCGAATGGATCATCCCGAGTATGCCGTAGCAGTTGAATTTTGTATCTGTAATAATCCTTATTGCAGTAAGGTCGTAAATCTCATCAAAGGTAATCGCTTCCCTCTGCATCTTTTGATAAACGCTGTTAAAATGCTTGGACCTGCCCTGCACATCAGCCTTAAATCCATGCTCAGCAAGGCTCTTTCTCACAATTTCTATAACTTCATTTATATATTTATCCCTCTCATCCCTGCGCTTAGCTACCTTATCAGCTAATTCAAAATATATCTCAGGCTTTAAATATCTCAGGCATAAATCCTCTAATTCCGCCTTAATCCATCCAATGCCAAGCCTGTTTGCAAGGGGCGCATAAATATCAATAGTCTCCTGCGCAATCCACTGCTGCTTTGATGTTGTATGGTGCTGTAATGTCCTCATATTATGCAGCCTGTCAGCAAGCTTGATAAGGATAACCCTTATATCCTTTGACATGGAAAGGACCATCTTCCTGAAATTCTCTGCCTGCCTCTCCTCTTTAGTCTTAAAGACAATCTTGCCTATGTTTGTAACTCCGTCAACTAACAGCGCAACAGTCTCGCCAAATTGTCTGCCTATCTCATCAAGACTTACTGATGAGTCCTCTACAGTATCATGCAGGATGCCTGCGACAATTGAAGGGACATCAAGTTTAAGCTGTGTCAGGATATCAGCAACCTCCATTGGATGGGACAGATATTGTTCCCCTGAATGGCGCACCTGTCCTGCATGGGCCTTTTCAGCAAATGCGTACGCCTTTCTAACAGGCTCCACATCAGCCTTAGGATTGTAAGATAATATACTGTTAATTATGTCATCTATTGTCTTCATAAGATTTAATTACCCGGAAATTTTATATCCTTAATCTTCATCTGAACAGTCAATGTTCCCTGCCATTCATTCAGCTTTGGTGTAACTGCAACATCCACCTTATCATCGTTAAACTTGTCAGCAAATTCGCCCATATTAAAACCAATGGCATCTGCGCCGGCATTTCCCTGCCGAAGCTTAAATTTAAGATGATTGCTCCCTACAATTTTAGGATAGAGAACCTCAGCATCAGTTATAGCAAATACAGGTTCAGGATTCCCAACACCAAAAGGCTCCAGACGCTCTATCTCTTTAAGAAGGTTAAAATTAAGATCCTTTACATTTAATTCACCGTCAATATAGAGCCTTGGAATAAAATCCTCTTTTTTCAGGCTGGATGCCACTACATTGTTAATCCTTTCTGAAAATGAATCAATATTCTCTTTCCTGATTGACAGGCCGGCAGCATATTTATGGCCCCCAAAGGCCTCTAAATATGATTGGCATTCAGAAAGCCCCTGATACAAATGAAAATTAGGGATGCTCCTTGCAGAGCCCTTGCCAATCCCATTCTCATTAACAGAGATAAGGATAGTGGGCCTGTAATATCTGTCAACAATCTTAGAGGCTATTATGCCGATTACGCCCTGATGCCATTTGTCCGATGAAAGAACAATGGCATTTGTATGTTTAATATCAATCTCGTTTTCAATCTTCTCCATTGCCTCATTTAGTATCTTATCCTCTATCATCTGCCTCTCTCTATTTTTCCCATCCAGAATCTTAGCACATTTTATAGCCTCTTCCTCTGATGTTGTTGTAAGAAGCATAACGCCGACATTGGCTTCATCAAGCCTTCCTGCTGCATTTATTCTCGGCGCCAATGTAAAGCCGATTGTGCCTACGCTAATATCGCAACCGTCAAGATTAGAAACGCGTTTTAAAGCTGCAACACCTTTTCTATCAGCCTTTGATAAAAGCTTAAGCCCCTCCTTAACCAGTTTTCTGTTCTCGCCGGTCAAAGAAGAAATATCTGCAACCGTGCCGAGTGCAACAAGGTCAAGGTATTTATGCAGCATTGGCTCAATGGGTTTCCTGATGCCCTGCCCCTCTGTTCCATGGAGCCCTTCTGCAATCCCTTGCGCTAATTTCAGCGCAACACCAACACCTGCAAGGCCATTAAAGGGATAGACAGAGTCAATCCTGTTCGGATTAACTATCGCATACGCCTCTGGCAGAATCTGGGGCGGCTCATGGTGGTCTGTAATAATAACGTCAATACCGAGATCCTTAGCCTTCTTTACAGCAGAATGTGATGTTGTGCCGCAGTCAGCAGTTATTATTAAATCTATCCCCTGCTCCTTTATTCTGCATACTGCATCCTCTCCCAGTCCGTATCCGTCTCTTAACCTGTTCGGTATATAATATGAGGCCTCACAGCCTATCTCCTTAAAGAAAAGGTATAAAAGCGCAGTGGCAGTAACGCCGTCAACATCATAGTCGCCATAAATTAATATCTTTTCACCTGACTTTATTGCCAGCCCTATCCTCTCCACTGCCTCTTTCATATCTGGAAGCAGAAACGGGTTATAAAGCTCGTCAAGCGACGCTGTTAGAAAATCCCTTACACCCTCTATTGTTTTTATACCCCTGTTTATAAGAATCCGTACTATTAATGGGTTAATCTGTGATGTCTTAGAGATATAATCCTCCAGCTTAAAATCCTGTTCAGACTCAATCCACAACCTCTGCATCCTGCCTTCCTTTCTTTAAGAACAATTATCAGCAATTCATCTTACAATATAAGATTACCTTTTTTTATTATTCTTACTGCACCCCTTTTCAATCCATTCATCAATAAGCCTTCTTTTAAACCTCCACTGGCCGAGCACCTTCATTGAAGGAACCATCCTGCTCCTTGCAAGCTTGTAAACTGTGCGCTCA
>CAKKRA010000047.1 GCA_919902475.1 Nitrospiria bacterium | reverse complement strand
AGGTTACTGATGCACAGACAGCATTAATTAGGGCAGAGACAGATTACACACAGGCGTTCTATGATTATCATACAGCAGCAGCGAGGCTTGACAAGGCATTGGGAAGGTAGTTTTGCGGCTTTGTAAAAAGTCCATCTGCTGCGTTGTCGCTTCGGCCTCGCATCCTCACGTACTAATTTGTACGCTGCGGTGCGAGTCCTCGCTCCGCCTTGCATCTGAAGCTTTTTACTTTGCCGCGTTAAATTTTAATTCTATGAGGATAAATTGAACATTAAAAAGAGATTCCTATGGATTGGAATCATTATAGCAATAATTATATTAATCAGCATATCCCTCTATACAAAATGGTCAAAGAGTATTCCTGTAAAGACAGTGACATTAAAAAAGGGCGACCTGAGGGTAACAGTCTCTGCCACAACAACATCAATAATAAAATCAGAGAAAGAGGTGACTTTAAGCGCCCAAAGGATAGGGCGGATAGTATATCTTCCTGTTGATGAGGGCGATTATGTAAAGGAAGGCCAGATAGTTTTAAGGCTTGACCTTACAGAAGAGGAAGTAAAGATACAAAACAGGATTGATGAATTAAAGACAACATTTATTGATGCAGAGAGAAATTTAAAGAGGCTGAAAGGGCTTTTTAATGACGGAATTATTTCACAGCAGGATCTGGATGCAGCGCAAAAAATTTATGATATAGCAAAAACAAATTACGACTCAGCCATTAAAGAGCTATCAACCCTTCAGGGATATTCAATTATAAAGGCGCTGTTTAATGGCATAATTACAAAGAAGCATGTTGAAAAGGGTGAATTAGTTATAGTCGGCGCACCGCTTCTTGAAATAATTGACCCTGAGAGGCTCTATGTCTCTGCTACTATAGATGAGGTTGATGTAGCGCGATTAAGGCTCAATCAGGCAGTAAATATAACCCTTGATGCGTATCAGGGCAAGCCCTTCAACGGCGCCATATATAAGATATCGCCTATTGTAGCAGGATTAAAGCAGGAGACGAGGACATTTGAAGTAAGGGTAAGATTTGAGGGAAATAAGCCTGTTTTAAAGGCAGGGATGTCAGCAGATATAGAAGTCCTGACA
>CAKKRA010000046.1 GCA_919902475.1 Nitrospiria bacterium | reverse complement strand
AGAATGGGAGGTTTGCTGAGCCAGGTCTTAATGTCATTGCGCCGGGAAGCGGTGTAATCAATATCCCCCCTGTCTCTGTTTGCCACCATGTGTCAACAATCGGCAGCTTGCCTTTGCCAACAACCCTGTGATACCACATCCATGCCTCTGGGTTAATCGGTTCGCCAACTGTGCCAAGTAATCGTAATGAGCTCAACTCATGCTTCTTTACCCAATCTTCGCCTTCACGCATAAGCGCCCTTATGGCTGTTGGCGCTGTATAGAATATATTTACCTTATGCTTTTCAACTATCTGCCAGAACCTGTCTGGTTTTGGATAAGTTGGTATGCTTTCAAACATCAGTGATGTAGCTCCAACGCATAAAGGGCCGTATACAATATAGCTATGGCCAGTTACCCACCCGATATCTGCTGTGCAGAAATGGATATCCTCTTCTTTATAGTCAAATATATATTTAAATGTCATTGCTGTAAACAGTAGATAACCTGCTGTTGTATGCAGAACACCCTTTGGCTTTCCTGTGCTTCCGCTTGTATAAAGGATAAATAACGGGTCTTCAGAATCCATTATCTCTGGCTCGCAGTAGTTTTCAATATCATCAGCCTTCATCTCCTCATGCCACCATAAATCCCTGTTCGCTGCCATATTAACAGGGTTGCCTGTCCTTTTAACTACAATGACCTTTTCAATTGTAGTTCCGTTTTTAATAGCGTCATCGCTGTTTGCCTTAAGTGGTACAAACTTGCCGCCGCGCACACCCTCATCAGATGTTATTAACAGCTTTGCCTCGCTGTCCTGAATCCTGTCCCTTAGAGAGGTTGAACTGAATCCGCCAAACACAACGCTGTGTATTGCGCCAATCCTTGCACAGGCAAGCATTGAAATAGGAAGCTCAGGAATCATTGGAAGATATATTGTTACCCTGTCTCCCTTTCTTACACCATGCTTTTTTAAAACATTGGCAAATCTATTTACCTCATAATAGAGCTGCTGGTAGGTATAGCTTTTATAGGTTCCATCATCGCCTTCCCAGATGATTGCAGCCTTGTTTCGCTTATAAGAATTTAGGTGCCGGTCAATGCAGTTATAGGAAACATTCAGTTTTCCATTGATAAACCATTTTACAGATGGCTTGGTAAAATCCCATTCAGATACCTTTGTCCACTTTTTGTCCCAATGCAGGAATTCCTTTGCCATCTTTGCCCAGAAGGCGTCAGGATTTTTAATGGATTTTTTGTAGAGTTCTTTATACTGTTTCAGGCTTTTTATGTGGGCCTTTTTACTGAATGCCTTTGGCGGCGGGAATTTTCTCTCCTCTTCCATTAAAACATCAATGGTCTTGTCAGCCATTTTGCTCCTCCATTAACAGCCTTGTTAAAAGTCTATTTATTGCCTGCGTGTGAATGACACAATTAAAAACTTTAAGGTTATTTTATGCTTACCTTAGCAAAAGCCTTAAAATCTGTCAAGAGAATTGGCTCTATTAAAAAATTGACAGTAATAAGAAAATACCTTATATTATCAATAAATATCATTACACGATATCGGTATTAGGTACTCTAATTATGTCACCTATGATTATATATATTGGCGCATTTGCTGCTGCTGTCCTGACGCTTATGACAGGATTCGGTGTCGGCACAGTGCTCACGCCAATCTTTACATTTTTCTTTGAAGTTCAGATTGCCATATTAATGGTTGCTGTAATACACTTTTCAAACAACCTTTTTAAGCTCTATCTTTTTCGGAAGCATATAGACAAGGCAATAATCATGAAATTCGGAGTCCTGAGCATCATCGGCGCCTTTGTTGGCGCATTTTTGCAGGTCTATATGCAGTCTCATGCCTTGAAGGTATTTTTAGGGATAGCCCTTATAATTTTAGCAGGCAGAGAATTTATACCAACTAAAAAGGAGTTTCAGCTCCCCAAATCAATTGATGCAATTGGCGGTTTTGCATCTGGCCTTCTTGGGGGACTTGTAGGCAATCAGGGCGCAGTCAGGAGCGCCTATCTCCTAAATTACAATATATCTAAGGACGCCTTTATTGCCAGCGGCACATTAATTGCCTGTTTTGTAGATGCCACACGCATCCCTCTGTATCTTTATAACTATGGCGATAAACTGAGCTCGGAATGGTTATTTATTGGCAGTGTCGTTGCCACTGCATATGTAGGCACGCTTATCGGTAAAAGGGTTGTAACATACCTTCCTTTAAAGGCATTTAAAAAGATTGTTGCAGGAGTTATTATTTTAATGGGTATTGTGCTAATGGTCAGCTAATGACTGAGTTTCGGCGTGTGTCTAATGCCCTTCAACAGCGCCGATGTCAATCACACCACTTTGCGGCCGGCTGGTGCGGAAGAAATCCGACCAGACCGGGACGGCGAAACCCGCTTCCCTGGCGTAACTGCCGGCGATGAGGCTGAAATCTGCGGGTGTTGAGGGGGTGGCAGAGACCCAGCCCGGGAATGTGTTTTTTATTTGTGTGTTGGTAGAGTTATTAGATTGCGTAAAACCCGATGCGCCCGTGCCGTTGACCATGATCGGACCTGTCGCCGAGGGAGCTGAGCCCAGGTTGTTTATTACGCTGACATTGGTGGCTGTTGAACCGATGTCTACACCGACAAAACCCCCTGTAGAGCTGCTGTATAAAGTGTTGTTGTACGCACGGACGTTATCTGGAGGAGGTTCTTCCCCACGCCGTGTCACGCGGAAGCATGTACCGGGAGATATGTCACAAATGTTGTTCCGAACCGTGGTGTCAATTGTCCAAAACAAGGCTGCTACTTGAGTAGCTGACCCGGAGACGAGCCAATTACGTTCAAAAATAATATCTCTTAAACGTTCATCTCTATTATTATCTTGTGGCCCTAAAGTAACCGTCCATGCGCCCGGTCCACCGATGAACTTATTGTCAGAAATGACGACTCGCTCGGTATATCCACTAAGATTCTGAAATATGCCTATGGGGTGCGTGGTGGTGAGATAACTATACGCTTCAGGCGGCGTAGTGTTATATGTTAAACATTCACCCGGGAGACTATCTGCCTGACACCAAGCCTGACTATGCAATTTGATAGTGGCGCCAGGTATGCCTGCCCTGGAAAGGGTGTTATTGGATATTATTCCTTTCTCCGCATACCCAATACGCACGACATGGTTTCCTTGAAGGCCGGCAGTGAAATTTCCCAGGTTGTTTCCCTGAATGGAAAGGTGGTTTGCGGTTATGAACAGTCTCGAACCATTGGCATAATCGGGAATCCCAGTGATGGTTGAGCCGACAACAGCCACCTCGTCGTACATGGAATGGTTGGTGTAACCCGCGTTGTATAACCAATCCAAGATACTGCCGTTAAAGCTAACGCCTTGGTTAATGTTGTGCATGTTCATGTTGAGGACGAGCACCTGCTTCATCGTCCCTGCCGTGTCTACTCCAATCGAGTCGACGGTATCACGCCCGTCAAATTCAATGTCCATTATCCGCCAGTCCTTGATGTTCGGGGTTGATGAGCTGGACAAGTTTACAATTGCCCCAGCCCCAATCTTCTGCACAACAGGAGCTGCACCCGCGCCAAACGCACCGATGATGCCCGGCCCGTCAACGGTTATTGCAGCAGAAGTAGCGGCGGCGAATGTATCGCCGCGTTTGAAAAGAATGCGTTTATGCGTTGCCAGGTTTGCTGACAGCGCTGTTACAAAGTTTGAATTGGTGGATGTGTCAGCACCGGAAGGGCAACCGGTAAAATCCGAACCTGAAGCATTGATACAAATGGTGTTTGTTCCCGCAAACACCGCATCCGGGTCCTGCACCGTGATGGTCGTATTGGTGCTGGCGGTGTTGGTGCCGTCAAAGGCAGTCAGGGTAACGGTGTAGGTGCCGGGGGTTTCAAACACATGGGCAGCAACCGGTCCGGTGGCGGAGTTTTTGCTGCTGACGCCGGGTTGAGCGCCGCTGGCCC
>CAKKRA010000045.1 GCA_919902475.1 Nitrospiria bacterium | reverse complement strand
TAGCCGTTATTGTAGGGAAGGGGGAAGTACAATGCAAAACAAAGCCTTTTCTTTTAGAGCCTCAAAAAGAAGGACTATTATAATGTTTCAGTAATCAGACAAGTAAACGATAAAAAATACTTGACTTGCACCGAATAGATATGTTATAAAACTCTAATTGTAAAATGAACTATGGCGTGGACTCGCCAATAATCCTTACAGGGTCGGATGACCAGAAAGGTGGTGATGAAAATGAAAAAAGAATTCTTATAAAAACCACACTTCAGTTTTGAAGTAGTGGTTTTTTTATTTTTAGGCCCCGGATGGGGGAAGTAAATGTTAAGGTTTGGAAAAACAAAAATACATAGGAGGTAATAAAATGTTAAATAAAAGAGATCTAAACAAAGTTATCATCAAATCTGGGTATTCACGTCGCTTTCCTGATCCCATGAATGAAAATATAAATGGTGACCCATTGAATATTGAACATCATGTTCTCATAACCAGAGCTGTAGATGTTCCTTCAGGGATTCCTAAAACACCAAATCCAAGAGAGCAGCGTATAGACAAAGGCATATACAAAAAAGTAAGAGAAAGTTTACAAAACACTGATGATCTTTCTTTTCACCTAAAAAATAAAGGAATAACAATTCTGGCCCATCAGGTTGAATATAGTACCGATAAAAAGATTGCTACCGTTTATTTTGGTGAAAATGACGGTATAGCAGATGGGGGGCACACTTACGAGATAGCGCTTGCAACACAAGCTGATGGAACATGTCCAGAAGGCCAGTATTTAAAGTTTGAGATAATCACGGGTGTGCCACAAGAAATGGCCGTAGATATAACTGGTGGACTTAATACCGCCGTTCAGGTAGATGACGCGAGCCTAATGAATTTGGAGGAAAAGTTTCTCTGGGTGAAAGAGGCTCTTAAGAAGGAGCCATATGCTGAGCAGATTTCTTACAAACAGAACGAGGAAGGAAAATCTGACATTAGAGAGATCCTTGGCCTTATGACCCTATTTAATATTAAAAAATTTCCTTATCCACAGCATCCCAAGGATGCTTATGTTTCAAAGGCTAAATGCTTGGATTTGTATAAGGACGATCAAGACTCCTTTGAGATGCTCAAGCCTCTTTTAAAAGATATCCTCTACCTTCACGATTACGTGCATATAATGAGCAGGAAACTCCGCAACGAAGCTCAAAGTGCCAGAACTGCTGGTTTAAAGGGAGTATATGCGACAAAAAAGAGAGGGAATTATGAGTTTATCTTCATGGGCAATAAAGAAGCAAATAGCCTTTCTGGCGGGGAACTTAATGCCAAGATGCACGATGGGGCATTATACCCTATGTTGGGGGCAATGCGTTTCCTTGTAGAACAGAAACTAGGAGAAAAAGTTTATTCCTGGAAATTTAAGTCTTTTGACGAGGTAAAAAACTTTTTTAATGAGATAGCGCCAGAACTCGTGAATACAACCTACAATACGTGCAAAAATTACGGAAATAAGCCAAATCCAGTTGGCAAGGATGAGAACCACTGGGATAATATATACAAAACAGTGGCATTACACTTTATGACTAAATACGCATCAAAATAAACTTGCAACAGATGAAAAACATTCATGTGAAAAAGGGTTGGGCTAAATTGCCCAACCCTTTTCTTTTCAGTCTCAATGCAGCGCACAGGGTCAGGTCAACCACATTGCCCAGCCTCTGCCCATTGCTGATATGCCCTGCCAATAATATGCCTGTGAACTGAATCAGGCAGTCTCAAACTTAAGGCGCTCTTTACAACACCTACTTTTAAACTTATTGATTGAATTATATAACGGCCTTGCAGGGGTGTCAAACCTTTTAAAGACTTTCTTCATTTTCAAACATTATTTCTAAAGCCTTCTGGGCTTGTGCAATTATATTCTTAGAGAGCCAGAGCGATGTTTTTGAAAGTCTGTTTAATGCCTCTTTTGATTCGGCATAATTCAAATTACCAACTGCCGCAGACCATAATACCACACCTAATGAGCCGTGAACTTCTATACCGAGGGAATTGGCAAATATTCTTGCCTCTACATCATCAGTGATAAACCAGTCAGGTTTGAGCCTCTTGGAAAGGACTATTGCTTCTGCTTCACCAGGATCCAGTAACCCTGCAAGGTACAAAGATTCTGCCTCTTTTGATTCATCTGTAGATAAGTATTCAATGGATATCCATTCTGGTTTGTGTTTTGTCCAGAAAGGGTGCAGTTCCTCCATTTCAGTTTCTACCATTTTTGGGATACAGATTTTTCTAACGTTTTGAAGAAGGCTTAAAAGGTTTGCCTCTGTCAGGTGGAGGATTGGACCGGTATTGGAAAAAATCAATTTCATTTAGCGCTTTTCTTTATGTTTAAAGCCCACTCAATGTCTTCCTTCATAAATTGCTCCATTAATTTAGGACGATTATGCCGTATAAACTCCTGTAATGAAGTTAGCAGCACTTCCGCTTCATTAGTAAACCATCCGTGTTTTACATAATTTTCTACTTCAATTACCAATTTATCTGGAAGAGAAATTTTAATTATTTTCATTTTAAAACCCTGCCTTTTTAATTTAAGATAATTATATCATAGCGCTATAATAATGGCAAACATCAAAAAAAGACAGCCAGAGATGTTGCGGAAGAAAAGATAATGTAGTGTATAGTAGTTCACAGGGTCAGGTCAACCACATTACCCAACATCAGCCCCTTGCTGAGGGGTGTCAAGCCTTTTTCTGAAAAGCCTGATAGAGTCAGTTTCCCTTTTTTATCCCGAATCTCGGCTCTGATATGCCTTCGTGTTTGCAGGCAGGGCAGCGGCCCGGGCTTGTAAGCCTCTCCCTTTTATAAAACACAAAGCTGCACTTCATGCAAACAGACGGTTCAATAATGAAATCCTTTTTCCCAACAGATCTGGCGATATGATTAAGGTGGTCAATAACATCCTTTTCTTTTATCCTGATTATCTTTGAAATATCCTTTGCAGTCAGAGAATTATCAATAAGAAGGTTTCTGATCTCCTGCCGTATGGTTATTCTGTCAGCCATCAGTGAAATTTACCGTCAAATAGTCTTTTATTGTTCAGCCTGGCGTCGGTCTTGCTGCCGCCTGTTAGATGGAACTGTTTTTGGGCCCTTGCGCCTGTCATGGGCGCTTAAACGGCGCTCTATCATGCCATTACTGCACAGCCGCACCATTTGACCTGTTTTAAGGCTATGTGTAGCGCCATTGGCCTGCACAATGCACGGGAGTTGATATTCACGCGCCACGATGGCCATGTGGCTGAGCCACCCGCCGACTTCAGTAATAATGCCGGCTGCCCTTGGAAAAAGCGTATACAGTTCTGGTTCAGCAAATCGCGCTACAATAATCTCGCCATCCTGAAAGGATCCTGCAGCATCAGGATGCTCCATGACGCGGACATGGCCGATAATCTCTGCATGGCCTGAAACCCGTTTGCCAGAGAGCGCGCCTGTGTTTGTAAAGGATGAATTAATACGGCCGGTTGAATCAAACGTCATCTTTTCCAATTTCAGTACAGACAGTTCTGTTGGAATCGTAGCTGCTTTAAATGCCATATCATGCTGCCTGCGTGATTGAATGTTCTTTTTTGCGCTGTCAATGTTAGATGGAAGCAATGTGGAAATTTCTTCTGAACGAAGATAGAAAATCCCTCCGTCAAGTTGCAGGCGCTTATCAAGTTCTATCAGCAGCGGTCTGAGCGAGGCCAGCGCCCTTATACAATGATGCTTGGCATCTTCCTTCAGGCATTGAAAAAGCTGTGCGCGCTCTACAACAGCCTTTAGGTACTTGCTTTTTGGAAGCTCGGTCTGTTGAAGCGGTGCTGTCATAACAGCAGTCTGGACAAGCACATTCAGTGATTCCGGGTGTTCATTGTAACGTTGCTCAGATAACTCGTAATCGTGAAGCGCCCTGTGGCCATAGAGCTCAAGAAAATCGCTTAGCGGACGCCTGCTATTTTTAATCTCAGGCAGCAATGCATAGGCGCGCTGCATTATTGTCTCAGGTCCTGAACCAAGATATACAGCAGGGTCAAGGCCATGTTTTTTTAGAGCGCGTTCCGCTGTTTTTAAATAGAAGTCTGAAGCAATGTTTATAGTTTCCGCATGTACATAAACCTCTGCTACAAACTGTGTGCGCCATTCATCAAACAGTTGAATCAATTCTGCTGCGCTCAGCCTTGAATGTTCAATTGCCTCACGCAGACGCATCTCCTTCTGGAATTTAGGCAGAAACTCGTCAAAAAATGACTTCCTGATTTCATCTGCCTGTCTTGACAAACGAAAAGATGCCAGTGCTCCTGTTCCCTTTGATATTCGGCGAGCGCCTTCAGCGCTGTTGACGTAGAGAGACCCAAAAAGGGTTAAGATGTACGGCGGTGAATCATCATGCACATCATATGGTATCCCCAGCATTGAGCATGCTATATCTGTAGCCCCTCCGCATGACCATAATGACTCCATTAGCGACAAACTCATTGGCGTTGGCCTTGGCAGCAGTTCTGCAAGCTCATTTTGGGCATAAATCGTTTTTTCAAAATCTGATTCGCCAAGCGCAAGACGCAGCAGCCGCTGCCTCTCGGTTTCCATTATGGCAAGGGCGCTTTCACCTTCAGCTGCTGGAGTGGTGATGTCCCTTGCCTGAAGAATGAAAAACTGCCCGTGTGCATATGCCCACTCAATATCCTGCGGACGGCTGAATATACCCTCCACTTTAAGCCCTAATTGAACCAACGGCTTGAAATCAATCGGCATATTATGAGCATCTTCCAATGGCGAGCCGCTTACTCTACCGTATTGAACAGCATGCGGCTTTACATTGCCGCTGACAAGATCTTCACCAAGGCCTTGGACAAATTCAATTAACATAGATCCTGTGGAATTGGGATGCCGCGTAAACAGCACACCAGCATACTCTGCAGGGACCATAGACTGAACCAGCACGCTTCCCTGAGTATGTGTATCACTGCTGTATGCCTTGACGCGATTGTTATCATACGAGCTTCTTACACGTGCGATTGCTTCAAGCAGGTTTTCTTTGGCAACATTTAAGACTGATTCAAATACACCAGCAAAGCTCTGTCCCTCGCCGTCTTCTGCAAGGCCTGTACTGCGCACAGCTACATTATTGGCTTTTAGCTTGTCAAATGCTTGATAAATAAGTGAAGATTTACTATTCAAATTATTCAGAATCTCATCAGTCACAACAAAACCATCAGGCACCTGTATGCCTGATGCCATCATCTGTCCAAGCCTGCCGGCCTTATTGCCTAAGTTAGCGCAGCGATATGCATCTTTAAGCTTTACAACACCAGCCTCAGACGGCTGAATCGGAATAGCGGCAAAACAGGGCTGCTCTTTGCGGCTGAACATCACATTAATTATACGATTCTGGACAACGAGAAATGTAAGGCTTCCAACAAGATAAATATTTGATGCTGCATTCAATTGGATGGTCAGGATCATCAGCGCCAAACCCGCTCCAATGCATCCTGCAAGGTAAAGGCGCGTATGACTTGCCTTCATATTCAAAAGATACATGACAATCAGGGCTGCTACAGCAAGAGGCAGAATACGCAGGGGGTCCGGCTCGCCGAGCGATGGTATCCACAAAAAGGGTTCAGTCGAGCCTTTGGATATTGTCTGGACAACAGAGAAAAACATGAGAAATAGAATCAATTGAATTATATTGCCTGTCAGATTCAAGCCTGGCGACAGACCTTCACGCTGATACAAGCGCATCAGCGCCCTGCTAAGGCGGGTTCTATCAGCCTCCCAACGTTCCTTTAATGAATTGACCTCGGATGCAATCTTTTTCTGAATAAAGCTGTCACGTTCAGACCTATAGCTGATTGGAAGCACCATGCAGCGAAGCAATGCCACAGACATCAGAATGGCTGCGGTAAGGGAGCCTGTTTTTTCAAAGGCCCATGCCAATAAATTGTGCAAAGGCACAATTGCAAAGCCCAAGAGCGTCTGCTGTTCCTGGCTTGCACGCCACTCCGCAACATAGGAATTTTCCTTGTTAGGCAGAGCAAACTCCTGCGGCACAGTGTAACGTCCAAGATATTTATAGCCAAGGCGCCATAGCTTTATCCCTAATATCTTGGCATAAAAGCAGCTGCGCTTGTCATAGCAGGTCGCAATAACAGGCTTGCGAGGCAGACTTGCAAGGGCTTCGTCAATTTCAGCGGATGTCATCCTTCGGATTGGTATATTGACAGCATCTGGCAGATGCTGCTGAGCAAAGTCTCCGGGATAGCGAACATCTATAAAAAGAACATTACCGTTCAGAAACATTTCTGTTGCCTTAGGGGTATCCAGCAATGTGTCATGATTAGGGTGTGTTGGCAGCCCCCGTAGTTCAACCCCCTTATTGCCTGTGCCTGCAAGCGGACGGTTTTCAGCAATCCACTTCTCATATCCGCCTATCATGAAGCGGCATGGAATGCCCTGTTTGGCAAATTCCATGCACAGCTCTGAGCTGCGGTTGCCGGAATAGCAAAGCAGGACATTCTCCTTGTCCTTTGACAGAAGCTTGGCAGCATTAAGCTGGGTATCTGGATAGCGGCTCTGCTGCGCGCCGTTTATATTGCCAACCTCGTACTCCTCTGTTTCCCGCACATCTATCAGGTTCAGAGGCCTTTTTTCCTCAATCCATGCTGATAGAGCATCGGTGCTGATTCCATAAGGGCTCTTTAGTTGTTTGCTGAAAGGCAATGTTTTAAGGCTTGTGTCACCGACTTTTTTTCCGGTTTCATTTGAAGAGCGCCAAAGATTAGTCTGAAGGCGCTGATTCTGTTCATCAGCCTGCCGCAGATACTGCAGAAGGTTTGCAGATATGGAAATAAGCAATAGCAATGAAACAGACCAAAAAAGCCATTTTGAATTTCGCGACAACGTGCTATGATTATTTGTGCGGCGCCGTCCGAGAAAACCTGCGCCAAGCACCGCAGCTCCCAGACCAATAAGCTGGGCGCCGCTTGCGAACATGTTGATGACAAGGTCAGGCGAAGGGATAGACCATGCAATAGATGGAAAAAAAAGAAAAAAAACAGACAGCAGCGCTATTGGCTGCCAGAAAGAGCGGCAAACATGTGACTTCAAATTCTTCCTCCTTGTTTCAGATAGTTATCAGGCAATTGAACCTATAATATAAAGGTCCAGTTAGTTTTAGCGTAGCAAGACCTGAATAATTCCAGAAGAAGGTTGCAAATTTGTGATTTAGAATACTTAAATTTATTTAACTTGTCAAGCGCATTGTATATTTTTACTACATTTGAAGCTGCATGTAATTAATATTGAAATCTATATAAGTTATATGTTAGATTAACCTAATGTCAAATGAGGCTGTGATAATATTGCTTGCAGTAGTGATTACAGGTATTGCAATAGCCTTTTTTATTTTATGGAGGATGAAAAAGAGGCCTGAAACTGCTGATATGTTTCAGCAGCAGCTCCTTGAAATCAACAGGCAGATGACCGAGATGCAGAAACAGCAGACAGATGTGCCGAGGATATTGAGTGAAGGACAGGTAAAGAATCTTGAGACAATCAATAAACAGCTTACTTCTATGGTTGATGTTTTTAATCAGAATATAAATTCTTTGAGAAATTCGATGCATGAACAGCTAACAAAGACCCAAGGCAATATCTCTCAGCAGCTTGAAGGCACAACTAAGGTAGTTTCTGATGTTAGGCAGAAGCTTGGCGAGCTTTCTGAAACTGCAAAGAACATGCAGGAGCTTGGAAAGGATATAAATAAACTTCAGGATATACTTAAACCGCCAAAACTTCGCGGCAATATCGGCGAACTTTTTTTAGAGGATTTGCTAAGACAGGTTCTTCCTACTAAAAATTATACTATTCAACATTCCTTTAAATCAGGCGAACGGGTGGATGCTGTAATAAGATTAGGCGACAATCTGGTGCCTATTGACTCAAAGTTTCCGCTTGACAGTTTTAACAGGATAGAAAAGGCAGAGGTGGAAGCAGATAAAAAAAACGCAAAAAAGGATTTTGTAAGAGACCTGAAAAACCTGATTAATGACATCTCAAAAAAATATATCAGGCCTGATGAAGGGACCTATGACTTTGCAATGATGTATATACCTGCTGAGAATGTATTCTACGAAGTGATTATTAAGGATGACGCCTTTGTTGAAGAAAAAGGGCTCTTGTCTTATGCATTAGAAAAGCATGTGGTTCCTGTATCGCCAAATAGCTTCTATGCGTATCTGATGGCAATTGCCTACGGCCTGCGCGGTATGCATATTGAAAAGCAGGCACAGGAGATCAGAGGAAAGCTTGTTGATTTGCAGCAGGGGTTTGGAAGGTTCTTTGATGTATTTAACAGCCTTGGGAAGAATATTGATATGGCATCAAGAAAGTTTGATGAGGCATCCAAAAAGGCAGAGAGGTTTCATGATAATCTTTCATTGATTACAGGCAAGACCATACAGATTGAAGAAGACAGAACCTGTCTTGACGAAAAAGAGGTCAGTAAGGATTAATTTGTTTGACAAGTGTAAATATATTTAGTATATTATTGATACTTATTCAACATATTTATTCGGGGCGTAGCGCAGCCCGGTAGCGCGCCTGGTTCGGGACCAGGATGTCGGAGGTTCAAATCCTCTCGCCCCGACCAATCATGAAGGTTCTTGAATATGCTTAACAGCAAGGGAAGGGCAGAGATATTTGTAAGCGGCAGGGTGCAGGGCGTGGGATACAGATTTTTTACTGAGGATACAGCAGCAGAATTGAACTTAAGAGGATTTTCAAAAAATCTTCCAGACGGCAGGGTTCAGGTAGAAGTGGAAGGCGAGGCTGATAGCATAAAAAGATTTATTGAAAAATTAAAGACAGGCCCGAGCGCAGCAAGGGTTTTGGATGTAAAGATTGAATGGAAGAATTATGAAGGACTTTATGCTGATTTTTCTATCAGATTTTGATAGAGCATAAAAAGGGGGTTAAAGAGATTAGAAAACTCCTTTCACTACTTCCTGTATTATTGGTTACTGTCAATATTGTCTTTTCAGCTATTTCATGTTCTACGGTTCCCGCAAAGCAAGCCGACAGCAAAGGCGTTTACCATAAGATAAAGAGAGGCCAGACACTCTGGCGTATTGCAAAGACATACGGTGTTGATTTAGAGCTTCTTGCAAAGGTGAATAATCTTGAAGATGCAACTGAGATAGAAACAGGCGGGCTGATTTTCATTCCTAATGCTGAAAAGATATTAGAGTTTGAGATATATAAGCCGGCAGATTCACATGTAAAAAAGGTATCTATCCCTACATCTGTTAATAGAGGGGAGATTGAGATTATCTGGCCTGTAAGCGGTAGGATAACCTCTCATTACGGCAGCAGGAATGGCAAGAAACACGATGGTGTTGATATAAGCGTTCCCAAAGGAACGCCGATAAAGGCTGTATCTGGCGGCATAGTAACATTTTCCGGACGGAACTTTAATGATTACGGCAAGATGATTGTTATTAAACACAACAGTGAATTCTCAACAGTCTATGCGCATAATCTGGAAAATATTGTAGAAGAAGGAGATGATGTAAAAAAGGGACAGGTGATAGGAAGGGTCGGCAACAGCGGCAATGCAAGCGGCTATCACCTTCATTTTGAGGTAAGGAGGGAGGATAAACCGATTAATCCTCTTTTTTTCTTGCCTTAAGATTTTTTTTGTTATAATATTTTAAACAGCCTTTGGAGGCAATATGATTTCAAAAAAGAAAAAGTCTTATGAAGTGCAAGTAGTAGATGACGGATTATTAAAAGAGGAAGATGCAAGGGAAAATGATGCAAGCCTTGAGGAAAACGATGACCCCTTTGCAGATGCTTTAAAAGAGGATGCTGAGGAAGAGAAGGCAGAGGCAGAGACTGAGATAGAAGAAGAGGGCGGTTTAGACACCATCCGTTCATATCTCAAAGAGATTAGAAAATCGCCTCTCCTGACCTTTGATGAGGAGCAGGAGCTTGAAAAGAGAATAGTAAAAGGAGATGAGGCTGCAAGGCAGAAGATGATAGAATCAAACCTGCGCCTTGTGGTTAACATTGGGAAAAGATACATCAACCGAGGGCTTCCCTTTTCAGATATAATAGAAGAAGGTAACCTTGGCTTAATGAAGGCAGTTGAGAAATTCAAATATGAAAAGGGTTTCAAATTCAGCACCTATGCCTCGTGGTGGATTAGACAGTCTATTGAAAGGGCAATAATTAATCAGACAAGGACAATCCGCCTTCCAGTGCATATTGCAGAGAGCATCAACAGTTTTATGTCAGTGCTTGGGCCTCTTATTCAGGATTTGGGAAGAGAGCCGTCAGTTGAAGAGGTTGCAGAAAAGATGGATGTTGAGGTTGAGGAAGTCAGAAAGATTAGGCAGATAATAAGAAAGACCTATTCCCTTGACAGGCCGTTAGGCGACAAAGACGAAAATTCATTAAAGGATATAATTGAGGATACAGCTATATTATCTCCTGCAAAGACAACAGAAGGGATTAAGAGAAGAGAGGAAATAATCAAATGGCTTGAACTGCTTAAAGAAATGGAAAGGGAGATTATACTGATGCGTTTTGGACTTGATGGCAGCGAGCCGCGGACGCTTGAGGTTATTGGCAAACAGTTTGGCATTACAAGGGAACGTGTAAGGCAGATAGAGGCAACAGCGCTGTCAAAATTGAGATTTATAACAAATAAAAGGTCAATCAAATTTGAAGAGCTGTTGTAATCTTGAAATAAATATTATGAGGGAGGCTGTGCAGGAATGGATATAAAATCAAAGATACGGGATATTCCTGATTTTCCAAAAGAGGGCATATTATTCAGAGATATTACAACATTATTAAAAGATAAAGAGGCCTTTAATAAGGTAATAAATAGATTTGTATCATTTTATAAAGATGAGGGTGTTCAGAAGGTCGTAGGCATTGAGTCAAGGGGATTCATATTTGGCGCTCCCCTTGCCCATCAATTGAATGCAGGTTTTATTCCCATAAGAAAGCCCGGAAAACTGCCGAGCGATGTGTATGAGGCAAAATATGAGCTTGAATACGGCACAGATACACTGGCAATACATCAGGATGCCATATCTCCGGGTGAAAAGGTTTTGATTGTTGACGACCTCCTGGCAACAGGCGGAACAATGTCTGCTGCAGTTGATTTAATAAAACAGCTTGGCGGCACTATTGTCGGCATTGCATTTTTGATTGAACTGGCAGTGCTGAAAGGGAGAGAAAAGCTAAACGGCCAGAACATATTATCACTTATTACTTATTAAATAATGCCTTCCGGGATTTAAAATGCCCCCGTAGCTCAGTTGGATAGAGCAGCAGTTTCCTAAACTGTTGGCCGCACGTTCAAATCGTGTCGGGGGCACCATTTCCAATGTTTTCATTAGATAAATTTAAAAAGAGTTTTGATAAAAATATCTTAGAACAGATTGCTGGGATAGGTTTTACTGACGGCAACAGGGCTAAGCTGATTTATAAGGGAAGGGATGCCTTTGATGCAATCTTTAATAATGTCCGCGATGCCAAAGAATATGTATGCATAGAATTTTACATATTCAGGGATGATGAAACAGGAATAGAGTTTGCAAATCTGCTGAAACAAAAGGCAAAGGAAGGTGTAAAGATATACCTCCTCTATGACCATTTTGGCTCTTTATATACATCAAAATCCTTCTGGTTTGAATTAAAAAATACAGGCGTTCAACTGCATGCATCTCGGACTTTTTCGCTCCATTCACCCCTTCAATATCTAATCCGCGACCACATAAAGCTGATAATAATTGACGGCATCAAGGCATTCACAGGCGGCTTAAATATTGCGAATGAATACAGGGGATATAAATTCCGCAAAAGAAGGATAAAGGGCTGGAGGGATACGGGTGTATTGGTTGAAGGGCCTGTTGTCTCTGTTCTTTTGGATATATTCAATAAGAACTGGAAAAAATGGGGCGGTGAACCATTGCAATGGCAGGAGAGGGGAGAGGCATTTTTAGATGGTGTTCCTATAATCCCGATCTTTGCAGCCTCATCCAAAGGAAGAAAGAGGATGAGAATGCTGCTTTACCACAGCATCAACTCTGCTAAGAAAAACATCTATCTTACCACTGCATATTTTGTTCCAAGCAGGATGATGTTAAAAAGCCTTGAACAGGCGGTTAAACGCGGTGTTAATGTAAAGCTCCTTGTCCCTGGCAGGAGCGATGTTCTTGCTGCGTATTATGCTGGAAGGTCATTCTTTACCAGATTGTTAAAGGCAGGTGTTGAGATATATTACTATCATGGAGAAATACTACATGCAAAGACCTCTATGTTTGACTGCTGTTTCAGCATTGTTGGCTCTGCAAATCTGGATTTTCAATCCTTGCGGAGAAATGACGAAGGCAATGTCGGCATTTTAGACGAAGGATTCGGCAAACAGATGGAGCAAATATTTTTTGAGGATTTAAAGAGCTCAGAAAAAATAGAGATTGAAAAATGGTTAAAAAGACCGTTCAGGGAAAAGGCAATGGAATATTTCTTTGCGTTGTTCAGGAGGAGGCTGTAAACCGCGTTAGAAAGCTTTTGATAGTTAATGCGGCAGATAACCTGCAAACCACGAAGCACGAAGCGCCGGCGTGGAGAGTCAGTTTGAGCGACGTGTTACGCGGCTTGTGCACGCGCGGCAATAGTTAAGGTGAAATATACGTTGCCCGATTCAAGCTTAGAACAGCCGGTATCGGGTTATTTTGTTGATCCGGGCACAGGTAGATCGAAGAATCCGGAATGCGCTCTGTACCGAATGCGGAGTAATATGCTTGGTAATGGCCGCTGACCATGACCACGTCAATACCCCTCAGAAAACCCAATGCCTCATAGCGGTATTGTGTGTCGTACCTCAAATCGTACTTTGCGTAATCCGGGGTCCACTGGATACCATCGTTGGATACTGCATGCCAAAATCCGATTACTGTATTGAAATGACAAGGGATCGAGAGCTCATCAGCCAAAGTGTCATTTGTGAACCACATTTCGTATTGGTTGGTATTTTGATTAAACAATACGCTGGGATCTCGTCCACCTGCCGCGTCACTTGGTTTAAACAAGCTGGCAAGGGGATTTGCGTGATTGGTGCTCCAATTGACGCCATCGCTGGATGTCATGTGTGCGATACCGAAGGCGAGAGGCAGTCGTCCGTTTGGCGTCACCGGATTAGGCACGGACTCCGCATAACTGGACAACCACATATGGAACATGCCGTCCTTGAAGATTACCTCCGGATCGGATGTTGTGCCGTCGCCAAATGTCCCCGGTAAACTTGCTCCGAATAATGATGCGCTGGCGACTAATACCAAACCCGGTTTGTAATTTAATCCGGGTAGATGACGCGTAAAAATTTTTCCATCCGGAGAATAGGCCAATCCAATCTGGTAGTATGTCAGTGCGCCGGGCCCAGAAGGTCTGTTCTCGCTCGCAGCAAGTGTCGTGTTCGCCCCGGAATACCACATCATAAATTTCTTTTCTGGAGTCACGGGGTTGGGATTCTTAATCACGGCAGGCGTCTCGACACTTGTGTAGTCCCACGCATTGGAATCGCTCGCTGTTTGAAATACGGTTTGCGGATTTGACCAGTGCACGCCATCCGCGCTTTCCGCATAGCGGATGGTGATGGTCTTAACGCTGCTGGCTCTATCTTCCAAGGTAGAAGAAAACCAAGCCTTCCATTTATTATCCTCATTATCAAACAAAATGCTCGGATCAGCCGGGCCATGATCTTGTATTGTGTTGGTGAGAATCGGGACGATTAACGGATTCTCGGATTGGCGTTGCCATCCTGCCACAGGAGGGTTGCTATTGTTCACAGGAGGGTTCCCACCGGCATCCCCACCACCGCAGCCAGCGATGCAAAGGGCAAGAAAGAGAACGGTTTGGAGACAATATGAAATGTTCATCATGATCTTTCCGTTTAATAATATACTTAACCAGTTATTATCTAAACAGCTATGATAGAAACTATCACAGGTTTTATGTTCCGTCAATAAAAAAACGGCTTGGCGTATCTGATGAATTTTATTACACTTTCGCATGGACTAATATGCAAAATTGATTAGTCTTTTTGGGTGTCAGCCGTTTATGCAAATGATTCCAGAAGTGCTAAACTTTCCATTGACTTTCACCCGCTATTATTATATAAATTACAAACATTATGATTGATTTGCATACACATACACTTTTCAGCGACGGGGTTCTTCTGCCGACAGAGCTTGTCAGAAGGGCGCTTGTAAAGGGGTATACTGCAATTGCCATTACAGACCATGCCGATGCCTCTAATCTTGATTTTATAATACCGAGGATTATTGAGGCATGCAGGGTTGTAAACAGCAAATGGAATATAAAGGCCATCCCCGGTGTGGAGCTGACGCATGTGCCTCCTGATACCATTGCTGATCTTACAGATGAGGCAAGGCAGCTCGGCGCAAGGCTTGTCCTTGTGCATGGCGAGACGATTGTTGAGCCTGTAATACCCGGCACAAACAGGGCAGCAATAGAGGCAGGTGTGGATATACTTGCCCATCCGGGTCTGATAGATAAAAAGGATATCCAGCTTGCAAAGAAGAAGGGGATATATCTTGAGATAACTACAAGGTCAGGCCATTCATATACTAATGGGTATGTTGCCTCAGAGGCTATGAAGATTGGTGCTAAGCTGATTATAAATACAGATACCCATCAGCCCGGCGACCTTGTGTCAGATGATACTGCTGAGAGGATATTGCTTGGCGCAGGGGTGCCGCAAAGGATGATTAAGGATATCTTTATTAATTCAAAAAATATCATTAAAAAAATATAAGGGGTTTAAATATGACATATAGAAAAAGGAAGATAACGCATATAGTAAAGAAGCCTGATGAGTTTATAAGCACAATGGAGAGTATAACCTTATTTGTGGAGAATAATATAAGGGTTATCCTTGCTGGCACTGCAGGGGTTGTTGCAATAGGCCTTGCAATCCTTGCTTTTAATTTTTACAGCAGCCATGTAAACAAAAAGGCAGCAGCATTGGAATATCAGGGAATGAAACATTACTATGAAAACTCTGCCGATGGATATAAAAAGGCGGTTGAGCTTTTAGAAGAAGTGGTTAAATTATATCCAAATAGCAAGACAGCAAAGGTTGCTCAGTACAATATTGGAAATGCCTATTTTAAGATGAATGACCTTGACAAGGCAGAAGGGGGATATAAGAAATTTATAGATGGATACAGCAGTGATAAAATACTTCTCAGCCTTGTTATGCAGAAGCTGTCGTATGTATATATTGCAAAAAAGGATTATAACAAGGCAATAGAAAATCTAAACAAGATAATTTCTAATACCTCATTTGATGGCAAGGATCAGGCATATTTTGAATTAGGCAAGCTCCATGAAACCCTAAATAAAAAGGATGATGCAGTTATTAAATACGAGGCATTGGTAAGGGATTATTCTTTCTCTCCATGGGCAGCAGAAGGAGCAGCAAGGCTGAAAATGTTAAAGGGCGAGGAAAAGAAGGAAGATAAGAAGAAGTAACGGGGTATTTGTGAAAGAGTTTTTGTCAGGCAATGAGGCAATTGCAAAGGCTGCTTATGATGCAGGTGTTCAATTTGCAGCAGGTTATCCCGGCACTCCAAGTACAGAGATATTAGAGAACATTGCCAAGAGATATATTGATGTATATGCAGAGTGGTCGCCGAATGAAAAGGTTGCATTAGAGGCTGCATCTGGCGCATCAATGGCAGGCGCAAGGGCTCTTGCTTCAATGAAGCATGTTGGCCTTAATCTTGCTGCTGACCCATTGATGACCCTCTCATATACAGGGGTTAATGGCGGCCTTGTTATAGTTACTGCAGATGACCCTGGCATACACAGCTCACAGAATGAGCAGGATAACAGGCATTATGCCCGCTTTGCAAAGATTCCTCTCTTAGAGCCCTCAGACAGTCAGGAAGCCTATGACCTTACAAAACTTGCATTTGAAATAAGCGAAAGATTTGACACACCAGTTATACTCAGGACAACTACAAGGATTTCCCATTCAAAGTCATTAGTCAGTATAAAGAAGACCGCAAAAAGAGCTGTCAAAAAAACTGCTATCCCAAATAATATTGAAAAGTTTGTTATGATCCCTTCTTATGCAAGGGAGAGGCATAGGATTATTGAAACACGATTAAAGAGATTGCAGAATTTCTCAGATAAATTTCCCTATAACAGACATGAAAATAAAAAAGGCAAAATAGGAATTATTACAAGCGGAATTGCATATCAATATGTAAAAGAGGTTTGCAGGGATATACCTGTGTTAAAGCTTAGCATGACATATCCGCTTCCTGTAAATCTGATAAAGAGATTTGCAAAGGGGTTTAAGAAGGTTTATGTTGTTGAGGAGCTTGATCCATTCTTGGAAAATGAGATAAAGGCCCTCGGCATCAATGTTATTGGCAAGGAAAAGCTCCCTTCTTTTGGCGAGCTGAACCCTGATATAATTGAAGGGGCGCTCATTGGAAAAAGAAAAAGGATAAGGAAAAATAAGCTGATGCTTCCAGTTAGGACGCCTATTATGTGCGCAGGGTGCCCTTATCTTGGCATATTTTATACCTTAAAAAAGCTCGGTCTTTTTGTTGCAGGCGATATTGGCTGCTATACCCTTGCAGCGCTTTCGCCATATAATGCCATTGACAGCACACTCTGCATGGGCGCTGGTATATGCCAGGCCTTTGGTATGGAAAAGGTGTTAAAGGAAGAAGAGCGCAAAAAACTTGTTGCTGTTATCGGAGATTCTACTTTCTTGCATTCCGGCATAACAGGACTTATGGATATAGTCTACAACAAGGGGATTACTACAGTTATAATACTTGATAACTCAACAACAGCCATGACAGGAAGGCAGGACCATCCATCATCAGGATTTACATTAAAAGGCGAGGAGACAAAAGAGGTTAATATTGCTGAAATATGCAGGGTTATTGGTGTGGAAAGAGTGAGGCATATAAATCCATTTAATCTTAGCGAGATAGAAAATATAATATTGGAAGAGATAAATCAAAAAATGCCTTCAGTCATAATCTCAAAATCACCGTGTGTGCTTTTAAAGCATAAGTCCAGAGTTCACAGACAGCCTTCTCTGACAGTGGATTTATCAGCCTGTAATGGGTGCATGGCATGCCTTAAAATAGGATGTCCTGCGCTTGAAAGGGTAGAAAAGGATAATCTCAGCCTTGTTACAATTAACACAATGCTGTGCAATGGCTGCAGATTGTGTGTTGACTTATGCAGGATAGGAGCAATTTCATCTTGAAAAATACTGATTTTAAAACAGTGAATTTTTTATTTGCAGGTGTTGGCGGCCAGGGGGTGCTGCTTGCCAGTGATATATTATCAGAGGCAGCGCATATTGCTAATTATGATGTTAAGAAGAGCGATATTCACGGCATGTCGCAGAGGGGCGGCTCTGTTATCAGTCAGGTGAGGTTCGGTAAAAAGGTCTATTCACCAATTATTAAAGACAGGGAAGTGGATTTTCTGATAGGATTTGAAATATTAGAGACACTGCGCTGTCTGAATATGCTTGCCAAAGATGCAAAGATAATTGTAAATAACCAGAAGATATATCCCATTTCTATTTACTCCTCCTTACCCCCCTTTAGTAAAGGGGGGGAGGGGGGATTTTCAGATAGAAATATCTATCCTGAGAATGGTTTTGAATTAATAAAAAAGGGGTTTAAGGATGCAGAGCTTATACAAGGGATTATGCTTGCTGAAAGTGCAGGTGATAACAAAACAGTAAATCTTGTTCTTTTAGGCAGGTTGTCTAATTATCTTCCTTTTGAACAGAATGTATGGGAGGGTGTTATAAAGCGCTCTGTGCCGCCGTCAACTGTTGAAAGAAATATTCACGCCTTCAGACTTGGAAAAAGGTCAAAATAAGGATTACAGTTCATCAGTATCAACAACAAGCTTCAGTTTGTCGCCAGCCTTAATATTCCTTGCGCTGTCAAGATCATTCCATTCCTTGATGCTTGCAATGGAGACATTATATTTCTTTGAAATCTTCCAGAGTGTGTCTCCCTTTCTTATTCTGTAATAAATGGTATTTTTTTCTTCCTTTAAAATGGGAGAGGTTGTAACCTTGATGCTCGCCTTTCTGCTGTTTGGGGCTATTGGTATTAATATGTGTGTTCCTTCTGTGACCCTTTCCTTTCTGCTTAAGAGATTTATCTTTTTTAAGTCAGCCACTGTTACACGATAATGCTTTGCAATTGAATATAATGTCTCGCCCTTTTTTACAAGGTGCCTTTCCCACAATATCTTCTGGTCTGACGGCATCTTTTCATAATTTTCAAGGAATACCTCTTTTGTCCCATCTGGTATTTTCAGTGTATAGGTTTCAACATTCGGCGGTGTTATCCATCTTCTTAGCTCAGGGTTTAATTCTTTTATCTCTTCATAAGAAACACCAGCGCATCTTGCAATAACCCGAAGGTCAGTGCTCTCAGGGATGATAACCTCTTCGTATTGAATTGGTTCTAAGTATTTTATATCAAAACCATACTCTTCCGGATTCTTAGCAATGATAGTTGCTGCCATATATTTTGGCACATAATTTTTTGTCTCAGCCTTTAGGTGTCTTGTCTTTTTTAATTTCCAGAAGTCATCGCTCTTTGACTTCAGTATTGCGCGCTGAACCCTGCCTTCGCCGCCGTTGTACGATGCCATTGCCAAATCCCATGAGCCGAACATGTTATAAAGGTCATTCAGATAAGTTGCCGCAGCAATAGTAGACTTTTTTGGATCCCTGCGCTCATCAATCCACCAGTCTATCTTGAGCTTATATCTTTTTCCAGTAGATTTTATAAACTGCCACGGTCCTGCTGCCCTTGCCCTTGAATAGGCCTGGGGATTAAAACCGCTTTCAATCAAAGCAAGGTATACAAGGTCTTCAGGAAGCTCCATGTCCTTGAGTATTTCTTTCATCATAGGGATATATCTTCCTGACCTTGAGAGCCATAGTTCAAGTTTATCCCTGCCTTTACTCTTAAAATATTCTATATGGCCTTCTACGCTGTTGTTAACAACAATGGGGACATCATAGAGTGCATCTTCTTCCTCCTCTGAATCTTCTTCAGCAATAGCTATATTTTCTTCTTCATTCTCTGGTGTATTTAAACTCGCAACATCAGATACAGGAGGCGCCTCTACTACAATTACCTGTTCTATTTTATCTGAATCAGGGGTCTGTGAATCGCTAACTGTATTTTCAGTGGTTTGGTCTGAGTTGAGCTCAGTAACAACCTCTGCTTTTATCTCTTTGTTGTTTTTCGATTCTTCTGCATCTATAATAATTGAAGGGTTCTTTTGCAGACTGAAAAGATTTGCTGAACATGAGGAAATGAATAATGCAAATGGAATTGTTACTAAAAGGTAATATCTTTTGTTTTTAATAAAACTCACTTCATGTCTCCTTAAAAAACTGTGAAAACATACCTTTTTTCTTAACAGATGTCAAGAAAAAACAATAAGTTATGTAAAACACTTCTCTTATTAAGGATACCACAAAATCCTATAAGGTCAAGGAAATATGCAATATTCTTAGTTATTTTAAAGAATTAACATGATGGTATTAAAAGATTTAAAAAGTCGCTGAAAGGGTAAAAGTTTTTTGTTAAAGAAGGGGAAGCAAAAAAATACGGGAAGCGTCCAGCTTATTACCATTATTGCTAATGTTTAGGTTCAGGGGAGGCGGCGCGTTAGCGCCGGCGTCCCGTGGAACCGGTTGTTATGCCCTACTCTTTAGCATGGCTGGCCGGCGCGCGCGCGTTGAATCGCATCATGGATTGCGGCATCTGAACTTGAAATATCTATTTTGTATATCTCGAAATAGCGTGCGCCACTCCCGATACCTTGGCACACCGCCTCTTTGAGGGTTCCTTGCATGCTATTTTGCGTGTCGTTGGTGGATGACCAGATCATCTGGAAAGCGAGGGCTGCGCGAGTTCTGATCGACGCATCGACCTGCACCAGACGCATACTTCCAGCCGCGTTTAGATCCGCTGCAAATGCTGTGGTTTGAGCGCTTTTTGTAAGCGCGTGGTTCATCACCTCGGTATAGAACGCTTTGCCGTCGTTGTCAGGTATGCAGATGACAGCGATGGGGGCGGAAATGAACAGCCGTGTTGTGGAGAAGGCAGCCGCATGCGCATCGACGGTTGTTTTCCATGCGTTCAGATAGTTGGCGCGGCTATACGCGATGCCGCCGCTCAGGATGCCATTCTGACAACCGACAATGGACATCTCCGCCACCGGGACACCGTCCGATACCGCATAAAGCAGGCTGGTGTCGCCGCGCGCCTGAATGTGTGCAGCAAGTGCAGCCGCAAATTGTGTGTAACGTGAAAGAAAGGTTGCATCCCATGGAAGAGGTTCAGTTACCGCCACGCCCATGGGCGTGTTGTACGTATACATGACAACGCCCAACGCGGCCAGCCAGTTCGGTATGCCGATGGAGGATACGCCAACATGCAGTGTCAGTTGTTTGCCGCGAGCGCGCACCGTGTCGAAGGCGGCGTCGAGCGTTGTCCAGTCGTAGATGCCGTCTTGTGGCTCCAGCACTCTCCACGACGTGCGGAAGGCAAGCCCATCAACCGTTGCGCGTGCGGCGAAACTGTCGAATACCGATGTTGAATCGCCAACGTCCATCAGTGCAAAAACCTTTGAAACCTGATCCGTTGATACAGGCTGGACTGGCGCTGAAGACGTGTCGCCGCCGGAACCGGCGCCGCAGGCACTTGTCAGCAACGCAAGGCAAAGTGCAAGACGGCGCAATGACTGGCGAATATCCATCTCTTTTCCAGTTGCCATGATATCCCTTGTCATTTATTGGCTGTAAGTTTCTGTGTGGGTGCGCTCACCGCAACATACACCTTCAAAGATCACCCGATATGGTGAAGACCTAACGTGGAGCTAAGGGGCTGCGCGCTTGCGAAATTTTTGTGAATTCGTTCCAAGGCCGACCGCCAGCACTACCTTCGAAGTACAGATACATACCCTCACGAATTTCCTTTATGACGCACTTCTCACCAATGCGAACACCGAAACCCTCGATGTTTTGATAGAGCCCCTTTGTCCTTTGAGAAGGCGTGAACCGGACTTTGTCACCAATGCTGAAAGGGCACGCTACTTGTTCCATGTTTGTGACCTCTAACCAGTTATTATCCAGTTACAATATTAAACTATAGCAGGATGCTTATTTTCGGTCAAGAGAAAAATTCACTTGACGTATCTGCTTAAATTTATTACATCATAACTAATATACATTTTCTGGTATTAGTCAATTAGCGGTGGCCTGACCATGCAAACGATTCCATCTGATATTTGGGAACAATATTCTGCTGTCCTTAAGAAACGGCCGGTGACTGTCTCGCGCTATGCCGATTACAGGAAGTGGCTGCGGTATTACACGGCTTGTTAAGCTTTCTTTGCCTTTGCACTGCGCTTTTTTGGCAGTATCGGAATTAAACAGCGCAAAGTCCTATTCACAGATTCCGAGTCTGGAAAAAATACTCGAATATCTGGTTCTATAACAACTGCGCCCTCTTTTGGCATCACGTCTT
>CAKKRA010000044.1 GCA_919902475.1 Nitrospiria bacterium | reverse complement strand
GGCCCCGGCGGCTGCGTAAATGTTTTCAGGCCGCGTTCTATTGGCGAGGGAATGGGAAGGACATGGTTCCCTGTCTGGAACTCCGGCTCAGGATATGCGATGGGCGCAGAGGTCGGCGCAGAGCTTACGCTTATGGAAAACAGATTCGTGCCGGCAAGATTTAAGGACGGATACGGCCCTGTTGGCGCATGGTTCTTGTTCTTCAAGGCAAAGGCAACAGACAGCAATGGAGATGATTACTGCACAAATAAAGAGTATCTTGATGACGCAAAGAAAAAATACGGCAAATATGTTGATGTCATGGGCACGACCATAAGGAACCATCTGATGATGGAGGCAATGCTCCGCGGAAAAGGCCCAATTCTAATGAACACCCATACAGCAATGCAGGCAATCGGACAGACCTTCAAGGAGAAGCTCGGCGAGAAGGAAGGCGCAAAGAAGCTGAAACACCTTGAGGCAGAGGCATGGGAAGATTTCCTTGACATGACCATTGGACAGGCAGGTATGTGGGCTGCTAATAACATTGAGCCTGACAAGACGCCATCAGAGATTATTCCATCAGAGCCGTATCTGCTCGGTTCACATGCAGGATGCGCAGGCTTCTGGGTAAGCGGACCTAGCGATATTCCTAATACACCAAAAGAATGGGCATGGGGCTACAACAGGATGTCAACAGTAAACGGCCTTTTTATGGCTGGCGACACCTGCGGCGCATCAGGCCACAAGTTTTCCTCAGGCTCACATGCAGAGGGCAGGATCGTTGGCAAGTCCGCGCTTGCATACATACTTGACAACCCGGACTTCAAGCCTGCAATAAAAGAAAAGAAGGATGACCTAATGGCAGAGATGTATCTGCCTTATGAGATCTATGAGAAATACAAGACATATACTACTTCACCGAATAATATAAGCGTCAATCCGCACTTTATTAAGCCAGACATGTTCCAGAAGAGGCTTATGAAGATAGCAGACGAATATTTTGGCGGCGTGAGCACATGGTTCAAGACAAGCAAGTCTATGCTTGAGGAAGGCCTCAAAAGGCTTCAACTTCTGAAAGAGGATGCAAACAAGCTTGCTGCGTCCAATCTGCATGAACTGCTCAGATGCTGGGAAAACTACCACAGGCTTCTGACTGCTGAGGCTCATGCAAGGCACATCCTGTTCAGGGAAGAGACAAGATATCCAGGCTATTACTACAGGTCAGACAAAGACTTTATTGATGATGATAACTGGAAGTGCTTTACAAATTCAAAATACGACGCTGCAACAGGAAAGTGGGAATTCAAAAAGGTTCCTTATGTCCAGTTGTTTCCGTAATTAGTTGTGATTAATGGGGCTGGGATTTATAGTCTCAGCCCTATTCTTTTTTTAGGTTTGGGTAGCCGCAAACTTTAGTTTGTGTAATTACTTAGAAGAATATTAGTAAGACTAAATTGTACTTGATATTTATAAAATCCCCCTTAATCCCCCTTTGAAAAAGGGGGAAACCTTCCCCTCTATTAAGAGGGGATAAAGGGGTGTGTTCCCCTCTTTGGAAAAGAGGGGTTAGGGGAGATTTGATAAGTTTTTTGTATAGAGACTGACAGGTCTCAAATGTTTTGTAGGACAGCCGTCCCGGCTGTCTAAAGGGAGTAATTTTATGTCTGATCAAAAAGGCTTACTGATTATAGGCGGCGGGATGAGCGGGCTGACTGCTGCGATTGAGGCGGCAGAGGCAGGCCATAAGGTTACCATAGTTGAAAAGAATCCCTATTTTGGCGGAAGGGTTGCGCAGCTTAATAAATATTTTCCAAAGCTCTGTCCTCCAAACTGCGGCCTTGAGATACAGTTCAAAAGGATAAAAAATAATCCAAATGTTACTATCTATACCCTCGCAGAGGTGGAAAAGATTACAGGTGAAGATGGTAATTATGACGCGACAATCAAGATCAGGCCGCGCTATGTGAATGATAAATGCGTTGGCTGCGATGCCTGCGCGCAGGCATGTCCATCTGAGCGGCCGAATGAATTTAACTTTGGCATGAATAAGACAAAGGCAGCGTATATCCCATTTGAGCAGGCATTCCCGTTTTTATATGTGATTGATGAAAAATACTGCGCAGATGACTGCAAAAAGGCATGTCTTGATGCATGTAAATATAATGCAATTGATTTTAATATGAAGCCTGAGACAATTAATCTCAAGGCTGGCGCAATTATCATGGCAACAGGCTGGAGCCTCTATGATGCTGCAAAGATGGATAATCTCTCCTTTGGCAAGGCGCAGAATGTTATTACAAATATGATGATGGAGAGGCTTGCAGCGCCGAATGGCCCGACAAGCGGCAGGATACTCCGCCCCTCTGACAATAAGGAGGTAAAAAACATTGCCTTTGTCCAGTGCGCAGGCTCAAGGGATGAGAACCACCTTTCGCATTGCTCATATATATGCTGTCTCGCCTCTTTAAAGCAGGCTACATATATCAGGGAGCAGTATCCTGATTCAAAGGCGCAGATATTTTATATAGACATCCGCACACCAGGCAGATACGAGCAGTTCTACTGGAAGGTAAGGGATGATAAAAATGTCACCTTAACAAAGGGCAAGGTCGCAAAGATTACTGAAGACCCTGCTACAAAGGATGTTATTGTTGAGGTGGAGGATATAGCAGCAGGAAGCAAAATCAAGGCAAGTTTTGACATGGTTGTGCTTGCAGCAGGTATGGTGCCCAGCTCAAAGGAATCAACATGCGGAATGAATATCCCCCTGACTGATGAGGGGTTTGTAAATGCGCCTTCATTGCAAAAGGGCGTGTATGCAGTCGGGACACTCAAAAGCCCTGTTGATGTTGCAAGGTCTGTTCAGGATGCAACAGGCGCAACCCTAAAGGGGATACAGAGCCTGAGGAAATAAAACCTATCCCCCTCACCCTAACCCTCTCCCCATTGGGGAGAGGGGAAAAAAATGATACCCTCGCCCCTTTGGGGAGAGGGAAGGGTGAGGGGAAAAGAGGGGTTAGGAGACAGTAATGGAAAAGAAGTACAGCGTATATATATGCAAAGGCTGCGGGATAAATGATGCAGTAGATGTAGAGAGGCTCACCAATGTTGCAACAAAGGACATGAAGATGCCGTCCTGCAAGACCCATGACTTTCTCTGCGGGCCTGAGGGTGTACAGCTTATCAAAGATGATATTGCAAAAGAGGGCGCCAACACAATTATAATTGCAGCGTGCTCGCCCCGCGTAAAATATGAGGAGTTTGATTTCCCCGGGACAATAACAGAA
>CAKKRA010000043.1 GCA_919902475.1 Nitrospiria bacterium | reverse complement strand
CAGCCGCTTATTCCAGTCATCAATACGCCCTTTGGTTTGGATAGGCCAAAGTCCCGCGCCTCTTTAGAAAATAGATTTGCCCTTTTACTAAGCCATGACTTCAGATTTTCCATGCCGCCAACTTCATCTACTTTTATGGTATTCATGACATACTCTAATACCCCGCTCTTTTTGATAAGATTGTATTTCTCTTCTAATGCTGCGGTTACAACAGAGTCGTCAATCACAGTCTTTCCAATAAGCGCCCTTTTGATCGCCCTGTCTGCCTCATTATATGTTAGGCCCAATATGGCATTTACAATCTTTGTTTTTAAGGCAGGCGTGATGCTTGCTTCCTGAATATTCTTCTGCATTTTTACAAGGCTTAAAAAGAGTGTTTCGAGTTCATCCCTCAAAGGCAGGCCGAGCTCTACAGCAGCTATACTGTTCTTCAGGTCATCAGGGATTGTCAGCCTCGTTGCAATGATGAAGATGGTTTTGTATGTATCGCGAATGCCTTTATAAGCCTCTTTTAATTTTCTTATTACTGCAGGATCATTAATAGACCACTGGAGGTCTTCAAAAATAATGAAGGCTACTTCTTTTAGATTAATTGCCCAGTTGATTGCATCAGCAGGTGCTTTTGCAGAGTCTACGGCTTTTCCATTTAATTCAACCCCCTTTGTGCATGTCCATGTATAAGCATTTACGGGTTTTGAAAAAGTGGTTTCAGCAAGCATCTTTACAAGCCGCTCAACCCTCTCCTCTTCCTCTGATTCAATGTAGATGAGAGGTGTTTTTGCAATTACCATCTTCTTTACTGTTTCTATCAATGGTTTTGACATGTGTTTTTTACTCCAATAGGTTCAGGATTTTGACAACTCTTTTCCGTCATTCCGTGCTTGACACGGAATCCAGTCATTTTCTGGATTCCCACTTTCGTGGGAATGACACAATTAAGTTAGGTTATTTGTAAAACCTCGCAAGTTTTTTGAATCTTTCTTTAACAGGCCTTAATGCCTTTATCTCCGGTATTCTTGAAAATATCTTCGATTTTCCCAAATCATCCAGTAAAGAGTATACCACAGGCGTTATAATTAGCGTTACGAAGAGGCAGAGCGCCTGGCCGCCCACCACTGTTATTGCAAGGGATGCCCTTGATGCAGAGCCGTCGCCACTGCTGAGCGCAACAGGGAGCATTCCAGCAATAATAGCGAGTGTGGTCATTAATATCGGCCTGAGCCTTGCCCTGTCTGCCTCAAGCTGCGCCTTATATCTTTCCATTCCCTTTGCCCGCAAGGTATTTGTATAGTCCACCTGCAGGATGGCATTCTTTTTTACTACACCTATGAGTATAAATAGGCCCATAATGCTGTATATATTTACTGATGACCCTCCAATTATCAGACTTAATATGCCAAATGGGATGCTAAGGAAGATTGAAGCCATTATCGTAAGCGGGTGGCTGAAGCTCTCAAACTGTGCTGCAAGCACCATATAGATAAATATAAGGCTCAGCACAAATGCGATCAAAAAGTTTTTAAATGCCTCTGCCATTAGTTTTCCACGGCCAAGAAAGGTGAAGGAATACTCGGGCGGCAGATTAAGCTCTTTAAGTATTGCATTTGCCTGAGTCACGGCCTCGCCGAGCGGTTTTTTATACAGGTTTGAGATTACAGTTGTCTGTCTTTCCTGATTATATCTGTCTATCTGCCCCGGGCTTTTGCCTGATGTCAGCTCGGCTGCATTACTCAAGCTTATCAGTCTTCCCCTCGCAGGCACATACAACTGTGATATAACTGATGTGTTCTTTCTGTAATCGCTTATTAATCTTAATCGCACATCATACTGCTCATCTGCCTCCCTGTAAAAGGATACCCTTTCGCCGCCAACCATTGTGCGCAGGCTTGAGGCAATATCCTCCACCCTTATGCCTAAATCCGATGCCTTTGCCCTGTTTATTTTTACCTGCGTCTCTGGCTGCCGCAGCGCCTGTGCAGTATCCACATCCACAAACCCGGGTATTAAAGACAGCTTCTTTATTATCTTATCAGCATAATCATCCAGTTTATCCATGTCCGGCCCCCTTATGGCCAGATTAAATGGCGTCTGTTTAAACCCGCCGCCAGAGATAAGACTTATCTGCTGGGCGCTTATCCTTAGACCGGAGAATTTTTTAAGCAGTTTTCTTGCCTCCTGCATTATCTCATCCTGTGTCCGCTTTCTTTCCTTAATTTGTTTAAGCTCACTATGGATAGAGCCGTCTGTTACATTAGACATATATGCCCCTCTTACGCCTATGGTAGTAAAGAGATGCACAACTTCGGGTATCTTTTTCAATTCATCCTCTATCTGCTTTAATACATCTGCGCTCTTTGCAATGGATGAGCCGGGCGGCGTTTCAACAATCACCTCAAACTCACTCATGTCATCTTCAACAATGAATTCAACCTTAGCAAAGCTAAACAGCCCTATCTTGGGTATAAAAGGGGAGAGGAATAATAAAATGGCCAGCAGGGATACAATCAGGCGGTGATGAAGCGACCATTCAAGGGCTTTTTCATATATCCTTTCAAATCTGCCATAGATTCCTGACGCTCCTGCTTTATTGTGCATGCCTTTTCCAGCGGCTACAGGTTTTAGGAATCTTGATGAAAGCATGGGTGTCAGCGTAAAGGCAACAAGAAGAGAGATGCCGATTGCAAAGGTGGCGGTGATGCCAAAGCTTTGCCAGAACCTGCCTACAAGGCCGGACATAAAAGCCACTGGAAGAAATATGACAACAAGCGATAAGGTGGTGGCCGTGACTGCAAGGGCTATCTCCTTTGTCCCGTTAATAGCCG
>CAKKRA010000042.1 GCA_919902475.1 Nitrospiria bacterium | reverse complement strand
TCAGAAAGCCTCTCTGCATCTTTCTCAAGGCCATTGAGTTTAATGCCTCTATCCGTCATTAATTTCAGATTACCGAGCAGTACCTCTTTACCCTGAATCTTTGCCTCTAAGCCATGACCTGGGATGGCATTAAATCTTTCAGCATCAACTAAAGCAATATTCATCTCCTTTGCCTTTTTAACAATCGCCTCACCAAGCGAGTGTTCAGAACCCTTTTCAGCAGATGCAGCAAGTTGAAGTATCAGTTCTTCACTCCGAACTCCAGACTCCGAACTCCGAACTATATCCGTTACTGATGGCTCGCCCTTTGTCAGCGTCCCTGTCTTATCAAGTATAATGGCATTTAACTTGTGCGCTGTCTCCAATGCCTCACCTCCACGAAAGAGTATGCCGTTCGTTGCGCCCTTTCCTGTGCCAACCATTACAGATGTAGGTGTTGCAAGGCCAAGTGCACATGGGCAGGCAATAATCAACACTGCTACAAAATTCAAGAGCGCGTATGTAAAAGATGGCTCTGGGCCGAATATATACCATACAATAAATGTTATTACTGAAATAATGATAACAGCAGGGACAAAATAGCTCGCAATAACATCTGCAAGCCTTGCAATTGGCGGCTTGCTTCCCTGCGCCTCCTGAACCATTTTTATTATTTGTGCAAGGGCAGTCTCCTTTCCGATCTTTGTTGCCTGAAACTTAAAGCTCCCTGTCTTATTGATAGTAGCGCCGATCGCCGCGTCACCTTTTTTCTTTTCAACTGGTATGCTTTCGCCTGTAATCATGGATTCATCAATTGCAGAATAGCCGTCAACAATTATTCCATCAACAGGTATCTTCTCACCCGGCCTTACAATAACAATATCACCTGCAGCAACATCTTCAATCGGAATATCTTCTTCCTTGCCGTTTCTTATTATCCTCGCTGTCTTTGCCTGAAGGCCAATGAGCTTTTTTATTGCCTCTGATGTCTGACCCTTTGCCCTCATCTCTAAAAGTCTGCCGAGCAGAATCAGGGTGATAATCACTGCAGCAGTGTCAAAATATAAATCTGCCTTAAGCCCACGCGCTTCAAAGAAATTTGGAAATAAAGTTGCAATAACACTGTATCCAAATGCAGCGGATGTGCCGACTGCTATCAATGTATTCATGTCAGTTGTAAGGTGTCTTGCAGCAGCAATTGCGCCTTTGTAAAATTGCCAACCTGCCCAGAACTGAACAGGAATGGTAAGAAGCAGGAGGATAAATTTATTTTGGAGAATCTTTGGAATAAATGGAAACCATTCAGGAAAGCTCCCTGTAAAAATTATAAGAGATAGTAAAGCAGAGACAATCACCTTATTTCTTAAAGTTAAATAGAGCCTCTTTTTTTCTCTCTCCTCTTTTTCTAATAGGTCTTCACCAGCCTCAACCTCCAGAACCTTATAACCTGCAGCCTCCACCGCCTTCTTTAATTCATTTATAGCAGCCTCACCGGCGATATATTCAACTGTTGCCTTTTCTGTTGCAAAATTCACAGAGGCATGGACAACGCCTGCAGTAGAGTTCAATGCCCTTTCAACCTTTTCAACGCATGAGGCGCATGTC
>CAKKRA010000041.1 GCA_919902475.1 Nitrospiria bacterium | reverse complement strand
GCTTACAAATGGATTAAAAAGTTTGAAAAGGCGGCAAACAAAACTGGTAAGGCGCTCTCAAAGGTTTTAAAAAATCGCCAACCATATTGGTACTCTTTAAAGCCAGAAGATCCAGCAAATATTTTTATTTCTATTAATCCTGATAAGAAATTATTTTTTGCTTACAGTAAAACATCTTTGTATTTGAATCAACGTTTAGCGGCAATCCGAGCAAATAAAAAAGATGTTGAACTTATTGCTGCATTACTCAATTCTGTTGTTTCACTTTTAATTGTTGAACTTAACGGAGTTTCAAGAAATCTTGGAGCATTAGACTTGAACGCTGACTTTTTCAAAAACAAAATGAAGATTTTGAATCCTTCATTGCTTACCGACAAACAAAAGCAAACTATTACTGAAAAATTTGCACTATTAAGTAAACGCACGATTCAAGATTTTGCATCAGAGTATAGAAATTCTGACAGGATAGAATTTGATAAAGCAGTTTTATCTGCATTTGGCTTTGACACTGCTATATTACCACAACTTTATACACTTTTAACAGATACGATTCGTAATCGCGTAGAAATGAAAAACAGATAGCGATATTGATATATTAAGACAGCCGTTTCGGCTGTCCATAAATAAAGGACTTAACAGCAATGAGAGTGACTGATATTGATATTGCTTCACTCCTTAACCATGCCTTTAACAGGCTAAAAAGGGGAGAGAAAGTTTCTGTATCAGGGCTTTTGGGTTCATCAAAAGCCCTTTTTTTATCCCTTCTGGTAAAGGAGGGAACAGGGGATTATTGCGTCCTTACACCAAATCAAAAAAAGGCAGAGGAGCTTGCAAGGGATTTAAGTTTTTTCCTGAAATTAAATCACCCCTCGCCCTCCCCTCTCCCCAACACTGCTCCGCTTCTCTTTCCTGAAAAAGAGATAATTCCCTACGATGGCGTTGAGCCTTCTCCAGATATTATTGGCGAGCAGGCAAGGATACTTTATAGCCTGCTTAAAAATCAGAACACAAATATACTTGTTTTATCCCTTCCTGCGCTTCTTTCCCGTGTAATGCCAAAGGAGCATCTCAGCTCAAATACAATAAAGATAAAGGCAGAAGAGCCAGCCAGAAAAGGAGACAATGAGGCAGAATTAAACAGGGATGATTTTATCCGCTGCCTGATTGATATGGGTTATCAGCAGAATGAGCCTGTAACAGGGGCAGGTGAATTCAGCATCAGGGGCGGTATAGTTGATATATTCACACCCTATCTTAAAAATCCTGTGCGTCTTGATTTCTATGGAGACTTTATTGAAACAATCAAAGAATTTGATATTGAGACACAGCTTTCAATTACTGAAAATAATGAGGCGATACTCCTTCCTTTAAAGCCTTCAGAAAATATTGCGGCTGTTTCCATCCTTGATTACCTTTCTCCAGACACTGTCTGGCTGATAGATGAGCCTGAGGATATAATGAAGCAGGCAGAGGAATATGAAAGGAAGATAACAGAGGGCTTTGAAGAGGCAAAGGAGAGGGATGAAGATATCCTTGAGCCTGAAAAAATCTATATTACCTACGAAGAGGCATCATCAGCAATAAATGGAAAGGGGATATTGGAATTAAATGGCCTGAGCATAAAAGATGAGGGTGAAGGCAGCATCATCTTTCAGATAAGCTCTATTGAAGGCATAGGCATCCAGCCTCTGAAGAGGGATAAGAAAGTCATAACTGAAAAAGAAAAGGCTGAGGATTTTTTTGAGATATTAGTTAATAAACTGAAGGCGCTGCAAGAAGAGAATAATATTATTATAGTATGCCCCACAAAGGAGCGCGCAGAAAAGATTCAGCATCTCTTTATGGAATACGAGCTGAATGTTCCCCTTATAAAGGAGACTGAATCTGACGTAGATTCTCATCATATCTGTTTAAATATCGGAGAGCTGTCTGCCGGTTTTTCTTTTCCTGAGCTTGGCCTGATTGTAATAACAGAGGATGAGATATTCGGCAGAAGGATAAAACATAAGCCTCCGAAGCCAAGCAAGCTCGGCCAGATAATCTCATCCTTTACTGAGCTTAATGTTGGCGACTATGTTGTTCATATACAGCACGGCATCGGCAGATATGAGGGATTAAAAAGATTAAAGGTGGCCGGTTATGAAAGCGATTTTCTGCATATAAAATATGCGGGCAATGACAAGCTCTATGTGCCTGTAGACAGGCTGAATATGGTGCAGAAATATATTGGCGTTGAAGGAAGGGCGCCGCACATAGACAAATTAGGCGGCACATCATGGGAAAAGGCAAAGTCTAAGGTAAAGAAGGCAGCAGAATTAATTGCAAAGGAATTAGTAGAACTTTATGCGCATAGGGAGGTTGCCAAGGGTATAGCATATTCGCCTGACGAGCAGTTGATGGAGGAGTTTGAGACTTCTTTTGAATATGACGAGACGCCTGACCAGATTACTGCAATAGATGATATAAAGAGGGATATGGAAAAGCAGAGGCCGATGGACAGGCTTATCTGCGGTGATGTGGGTTACGGAAAGACAGAGGTGGCAATGAGGGCGGTATTCAAGGCAGTGGCTGACAACAAACAGGCTGCGCTGCTTGTGCCGACAACAATACTTGCTGAGCAGCACTATCAGACATTTAAAGAAAGATTTGCGCCATTTCCAATGAGCATTGAGATGCTCAGCAGATTCAGGACATCACAGGAGCAGAAGGAAATTATAAAAGATATTTCAGATGGAAAAATAGATATTATTATCGGCACGCACAGACTTTTGCAAAAGGATATTGTATTCAAAGACCTTGGCCTTGTGATAATTGACGAGGAGCATAGGTTCGGCGTCAAACATAAGGAGAGATTAAAGGAGCTTAGAAAGAATGTAGATGTCCTTACATTAACAGCAACACCGATACCGAGGACTTTGCAGATGTCAATGGTAGGCATCCGTGACCTGAGCATAATCAACACGCCGCCGCCTGACAGGCTATCCGTAAGGTCTGTTGTGGCAAAGTTTGATAAGAGGCTGATAAGAGAGGCTATTATGAAGGAGCTAAACCGCGGGGGCCAGGTCTTCTTTGTTCATAACAGGGTTCAGACAATAGCGCAGATGGCAAATTTTTTAAAGGATATGGTTCCTGAGGCAAGGATTGCAGTTGCCCACGGCCAGATGAATGAGAGGGCTCTTGAGGATGTAATGATTAAATTTGTGGATAAGGAGTACGACATACTTCTTTCAACAACCATCATTGAATCAGGCCTTGATATACCTTCTGCAAACACCATTATCATAAACAATGCAGACAGATTCGGCCTTGCAGAGCTTTATCAATTAAGGGGAAGGGTCGGCCGCTCTTCTGTACAGGCATATGCGTATCTTTTAATTCCCTCTACCTTTGGAGAAGGCGGGGATGCAGGCGGCAAAACACTTACTGATATTGCAAAAAAGAGGCTTCAGGCAATAAGGGAGCTTACAGAGCTTGGCGCTGGGTTCAGGCTTGCCATGAAGGACTTGGAGATTCGCGGCGCAGGCAACATCCTCGGCAAGCAGCAGTCAGGCCATATTTCAGCAGTAGGCTTTGAGCTTTACACCAGATTGATTGAGAATACCATAAAAAAGATGAAGGGCGAGGCAGTGCAGGAGGAAATTGACCCTGTAATAAACCTGCCTGTATCAGC
>CAKKRA010000040.1 GCA_919902475.1 Nitrospiria bacterium | reverse complement strand
CGAGCCAAATACTAATGCCCAAGATTGCCAACGTGTAGAGACCATTTCCTTTCACGCCGCCATGACGTGAACACGCGCCTTGTCGGCCTATTGAGGGTGATGCCCAGCCATCGGCGCATCGAATTTCGGGTAACATTTGCGCCAACAACAGGAAAATTGCGATACCTGATAGCCATCCGAGCGCTTGGTTTTTTGGCAACAGGGTCTCCTTTTGCGCATAACGACGGAAATCAGCGGTGGCTGTAAACCGTCCAATGGAGCGATTTATTAGGCAGTTTTTTGAGTTATTAATTCTTTTTCAAATTCAAGCGTGTAAGATAATATTGTCTTTAAATCTATCCTTTTTGAGGCATGAAGGATTTCAATACCTACTATCTTGTCCTCAGATGTCGTGTCTAAATTAACGCCTTCAGAAATTTCTACAACCCCTTCTGGAGCCTCATCACCAAGCTTTAAGTACAGCGCATCTACTTCATCATCATAATATACTTTCATCCTTTTTTCCCTTTCTTCAAAGGATAATTTGTTATTACTATTATTATATCATCTATAAAGTCAATAAAATTAACCTTAGAATTTATAGAAAAATAGTATTAGCTTATGGATATTTTAGAGCTTTTCGGCAGCCTGCTAATTAAATGTCCAGATTCGTTACCTCCAATGCATGCTGCTGTATAAATTCCCTTCTCGGCTCTACCTGATCTCCCATCAGAACTGTAAATATTTCATCAGCAGCAACAATATCCTCAATCTTAACCTGCACGAAGCTCCTCTTTTCAGGATCCATTGTTGTCTCCCATAGCTGGTTAGGATTCATCTCTCCAAGTCCTTTGTATCTCTGGATTGAAAGACCCTCTTTTGCAGCCTGAAGGATATAATTTATCAAAGCCGATGTCGTATTCAAAATCTTTTCTGAGCCATCTTTTTTTCTGACCTTATACGGAGGCATCCCAAGGCCTGTGAGTATTGGCGACTGGCTCCTTACCTCTTTAAATTCCGGGGATGAGACTATTTCCTCATCAATTGTAACATCTGTTTTAGCGCCGTCCCTCTTTATTTCGCAGACCGCCTTATACGCCTTATGCTCCTCGTCCTCTTCTATATCTATCTTAAGCGAGACGTCAGGATAAAATTTTGCAAAGAGGTTTTTTACGCTGCTTATTGCCTTCTGGAGTTTTGACTTGTTTTTTAATGTCGCCTTGTCAAATTCCTCTTCCAAAGCAAAGGCGCGAATAATATCTGAATCTATTTTTCTGTGGCTGAAGCGGGTTAATAAAAGCTCAAAGCCTATGAGCCTCTTTAAAATATTATTCAGCTTTTCGCCAGAGATATAGCTCTTGGCATCTTCGCTCTTTGCCTCAATGCCGTCTGCAGTAAGGTCTATAAGATATTCCTGAAGCCCCTTTTCATTCTTTATATATCTCTCTGCCCTGCCCTTTTTAACCCTAAAAAGCGGCGGCTGGGCAATATATATATATCCCTTTTCAATCAATGCAGACATCTGCCTGTAAAAGAATGTGAGGAGAAGGGTTCTGATATGCGCGCCGTCCACATCTGCGTCTGTCATTATAACAATCTTATGATAGCGCGCCTTGTTTGCATCAAAGTCCTCCTTGCCAATGCCTGTGCCGAGCGCAGTAATGAGTGTCTTTATCTCATCACTGCTGAGCATCTTGTCAAATCTTGCCTTCTCAACATTGAGTATCTTGCCTTTTAACGGAAGGATTGCCTGATTGCGCCTGTCCCTGCCCTGCTTTGCAGAGCCGCCTGCTGAATCTCCCTCTACAATATATATTTCAGAAAGCGCTGGGTCCCTCTCTGCGCAGTCTGCAAGTTTTCCCGGGAGCGCGCTTATATCAAGTGCGTTCTTCCTCCTTGTCAGCTCTTTGGCCTTTCTTGCTGCCTCCCTTGCCCTTGCAGCAGTTATTGCCTTTTCTGCAATCTTTCTCGCTATCGGCGGATGCTCTTCAAAAAATCCAGAGAGTTTTTCATTTACTGCTGTCTCTACAATGCCTTTGACCTCGCTGTTGCCGAGCTTAGCCTTTGTCTGGCCTTCAAACTGGGGATTGGAAAGCTTTATGCTTATAACAGCGGTCAGGCCTTCCCTTACATCATCGCCTACCAATGATTCCTTGTCGCCCTTTATAAAACCATTTTTTATTGCATAGCTGTTTACAACCCTTGTAAGGCCTGTCTTAAAGCCGCTTAAGTGCGTTCCGCCGTCAATTGTGTTAATATTGTTTGCAAACGAGAATATATTTTCTGCATAGCCTTCATTGTATTGGAGGGCTATATCAAGGACGATCCCTTTTCTCTCGTCAGAGATGGATACAGGCTTGTGTATGGGCTCCTTATTTCTATTCAGGTGCTCAACAAAGGAGACAATGCCGCCCTTGTAGCAGAATTCCTGTTTTTTCTCTGTGCGTTCATCTTCAAGGGTGATTTCAAGCCCCTTGTTTAAAAATGCGAGCTCCCTTAACCTCTGCGCCAATACATCAAAGCTGTATTCTGTTGTCTCAAATACATCCTCGTCAGGCTTAAAGGTTATCTTCGTCCCGCACTTCTTTGTCTTTCCTGTCTCCTCAAGCGAAGCGAGCGGCTTTCCCCTTTTATACTCCTGCTGGTAGACGCCGCCGTTCCTCTTTATCTCAAGCTCAAGCCGCTCTGACAGGGCATTTACAACAGATACGCCGACGCCGTGCAGGCCTCCTGAGACCTTGTATGCCTTGTTATTGAACTTGCCGCCTGCATGGAGGATGGTCATAACCACCTCTGCTGCTGACATCTTTTTTTCCGGGTGCATTTCTGTTGGTATGCCGCGGCCGTTGTCTATTACAGTAACGCTGTTGTCAACATGTATGATAACCTCTATCTTTGTGCAAAAGCCAGCCAATGCCTCGTCAACGCTGTTGTCAACAACCTCAAACACAAGGTGGTGAAGCCCTGATGCCCCTGTGCTGCCAATATACATTGCAGGCCTTTTGCGCACTGCCTCTAAGCCCTCTAATATGGTTATCTCTTCAACGCCGTATGCATCGCTGTTCTGCTGTTTTTCTTCTGAGATAACCTCTTTCTCCTTTTTCTTTCTCTCTATTGCTGCCTCTTCTGTTTTCATGTTCCTCCTGTAGGATGTTGATATGTTGAATAGATTTATTTGGTTGATAAACAACTTATCAACTATTCAGCCTAATCAACCAATCAACTATTATACGGCTTAACCGCTCCCTCTTTTATCAAATAAAAAGAACACCCCTTGCTGCTGGATGGGATGCTCTCCTTTTTTGAAGCAGTGATAAAGACCTGCTCTATATTCATATCATGAATCTGCTCTATCAGCGCCTCTGCCCTTATCTCGTCAAGCTCTGAAAATACATCGTCCAAAAGCAGGACAGGATATTCAGCAAATGCCTCTTTATATAGGGCTGCCTCTGACAGCTTTAGCGATAAGATGATCATCCTGTGCTGGCCCTGTGAGGCGGTTGTCTTTGCCCTCTGGTCATCAATTAAAAATTGAAAATCGTCTCTATGCGGTCCAGCGAGTGTATGGCCGTATCTAAGCTCCTCCTTCCTCTTCTCCGCCAGGGACAGCCGGAAGATGCCCTTAATCTCATCGGCTATATCAGATTCGCCCCTGCTTGATAATGCCTCTGGAGGAGGCAGCAGCTGGGTTTCATAAATAAGTATAGGCCTCTTGCTGCTTTTGCTTATGGCCTGAAATATCTTTTCTAAAAATGGTTTTATCTGCCCAACGAATTGGTATCTTTTTAATAGAATCCTTGTCCCTTCCTCAATAAGCTGCTCGTCCCATGGTGTCAGAGACCCTGTGTCTGCGCCTTTTTTAGCATCCCTTATATCCTTTAAAAGCCTGTTTCTGTGCTCCAATATACTATCATATCTGGCGCTCGTTTTCAAGTAGCTTGGCGAGTGCGGAAGGATGGCCCTGTCGAAGTATCTGCGCCGCTCTGAAGGCAGGTCTTTGATAAGAAAAAGGTCGTCCGGAGAAAAGGTTATGGCAAAAAGCCTGCTTAAAAATTCGCTTGTCTTTCCAATCTTCTTGCCGTTTAATTTAACCCTCTTGCCCTTATCATCAAGAAAGGCAGATACGTTTATAATGCTGCCGCCCCTTTCCGCCTCTGCTGACAAAAGCGCATCTTTAAAAGATATGCTTATCAGGCTTTTTTCTTCCTGTGTCCTGAAAGACTGCAGGGAGTGGATAAAATGAATGGCCTCTAAAAGATTGGTCTTGCCCTGGGCATTCTCCCCAATAAGGATATTAATCCCCTTATTAAAGCAGATGGTAAGTTCAGGATAGTTTCTGAAGTTCCTGAGGCTTAGTCCTTTTATAAACATTTAAAATTTATAGCCTCATAGGCATTACAACGCAGAGATAATCCTTGTCTGCCTTGTCTTTTATGATGCAGGGGCTTAAGGAGTCCTGCAGTTCCAGGATTATCTCCTCTCCTTCTATAACAGACAACGTGTCAAGAATATACCTTGCATTAAAACCTATAAAAATAGGCTGGCCATTGTATTCTACCGGGATATCCTCTGTTGCCTCGCCCATATCCGGATTCGTTGAGACCGCCGTAATCCTGCCTTCTGATAATTCTAATTTTACTGCATTAGCCTTTTCCCTTGAGAGAATAGACACCCTTCTTAATGCCCCTTCTAAATTCTTTTTGTTTACTGAAATCTTAATGTCGTTTTTTGCTGGTATGACCTGCTTATAATTTGGGTAGGTGCCCTCCATGAGGCGGCATATTATCTCTGTGTTTCCCTTTCTAAATAAGATAAGGTTCTTGCCAAATCCTATCTCAATATTTTCGTCCCCGTCTTCATCAATCAATTTTTTCACCTCTGTCAAAGCCTTTTTGGGAACAATGGCGGTTGTGTCGTCAGCAGCGCCTTTAATTGCCTTTTCAATAACCGCGAGTCTGTGGCCGTCTGTGCCTATAATTTGGGCAGACTCTTTTGAGACATTAAGCAAGGCGCCGTTTAATATATATCTTGTATCGTTTTCACCTACTGCAAAGATGGTCTTTTTAATCATATCTGAGAGCATCTTCTTTTCAATTGATATAAACTTGCTTTTCCCTATCTCCGGTATTGCTGGATATTCCTCTACCGGGGCGCACATTAAGACGAAAAGACTGCTGCCTGAGCGGATTTCAAGTTTTCCGCCGTCTAAGACAGTTATATTTATTGTGCCCTCTGGAAGCTCCCTTACTATCTCATAGAGCTTCTTTGCAGAAACGGCAATGCCGCCCTTCTCAAATATCTCTCCCTTTGCGCTTCCCACTATCCCAATCTCAAGGTCTGTTGCTGTTAGTTTGATAGCGTTGGAATCTGTTTCCATCTTTATATTGGAGAGAATGGGCATCGTTACCTTTTTTTCTACTACACCCTGAACCCTCTGTAGGCCGATCAAAAGTTCTTTGCGCTCAATCTTTAGTTTCATATAGCCCTCTCCTTTCAATTCAAAAATATCTGCTGTCAGCTTATTGAGATTTTAATGCCTTTGTCAGTGCATCAATTGCATCCTTCAGCCTGCTCTCCTTTTCCTTTAGCTTCTCAATCTGCCTGCATGCATGTATAACTGTGGTGTGGTCTTTTCCGCCAAAGTATTTGCCGATTTCAGGATAGGACAAATTAGTAAGCTCTCTGCATAAATACATAGCAACCTGTCTCGGCATCACAAGATTCTTTGTCCTCTTCTTGGCTTTCATTTCCTGGAGTTTTATCTGGAAATGGTCTGCAACTGCCTTTTGTATTGCGTCGTAGGTAACAGCCTTTTCCTTGTCGCCTATAGTTGCCTTTAGAATATCTTTTGCGAGCTCAACTGTTATAGCCTTTCCGGTTAAGGATGCATATGCCCCGAGCCTGATTAAAGCGCCTTCCAATACCCTGATATTTGTCTTTATTGCGTCCACCAGAAAGAGTATTACATCCTCCGGCAGTTTTATATCCTCTGTCTCTGCCTTCTGTTTTAATATTGCCATCCTCGTCTCAAAATCAGGCTGCTGTATATCCGCTATCAGCCCCCATTCGAATCTTGACCTTAGCCTCTCTTCAACGTCAGGCATTTCCTTCGGATATTTATCGCTTGTTATAATAACAGGCCTGTGCGCCTCATAGAGCGTATTAAAGGTATAAAAAAATTCTTCCTGTGATCTGTCTTTTCCTGAAAAGAATTGTATATCATCAACAAGGAGCATGTCAATAGTTCTGTACTTTTCTTTGAATGCATACATCTTGTCATACCTGATTGCCGCAACAACCTCATTTGTAAACTGCTCTGCTGTCAGATATATAATCTTGACATCAGGCTTGTTTCTGATTATATGATTGCCTATGGCATTAATAAGATGCGTCTTGCCGAGCCCGACACCGCCGTAAATAAACAGCGGGTTATATGACTTTCCCGGATTTTCTGCCACTGCCAATGCTGCTGCATGGGCAAACTGGTTGCTTGGCCCGACAATAAAGTTTTCAAAATAGTATCTTTTGTTCAGCATCCCCTTTTCTCTGAACGATGTGGTTCTTATTGCCTCTTTTTTTATTATCTCTGTTTTCTCTATCCCTTCCTTGTCTTTATCAGGTATAAAATTTATCTTAATATCCATTTCCTGTGTAATATTAACCAGGGCATCCTTTATTAGGCCGTAATAGTTGGTTTTCAGCCATTCACCGCAATATCTATTTGGCACAGATATATTTATCTCGCCGTTATTATAGGATTTAAACGCAGTCGGTTTAAACCACAGCTCAAATATATCATTATTCAGGTTTTTTTTGATTAGGCCAAGGCCCTTATTCCAGATATCTATATTTTCCATAAATAACAATTAATTAAAGTTTAAACACAGGTTGTCCACAGTTGTTAATAAGATAAAAATCTCTTTGTTTTTGAATAGTTATATTGTCTTGAATTGACTTTTTGCTTTATTACTTGTTTTAGGTTATAAACCAAAGGCGAAATGACTATAGCAGATACATTTTTATTAATCAAGATTTTTTTAATAAAATTTTATCAACAATTTTTAAATTGCTTAAATGCCTGATTATAATATAATTTATAAGGCAATTAACAAATCAACATGCTCTACTACTACTACTATTTTTATAATTTGACAAATATATTAGTTAATATATAATTTCAATAAACAAAAATGAATATACCATTAAAAGAAAATATTAAGAAATTTTCCCTGCCTTATATTATAAACAGCGTCAGAGAGGAAAATACAACAGGCATGCTCCGTCTTACAAATCAAAATATAAAAAAAGACCTATTTATCAAAGGAGGCTATATAATATTTGCTACATCCAATCGCGATGAGGAAAGACTTGGAGATATTTTATTAAAATTAGGCAAAATAAATAAGGAGCAATATGATATTTCTGTAAGATTATTAAAAGAGACAGGCAAGAGGCAGGGACAGATATTACTTGAACAAAGATTTATATCAGCAAAAGAGCTTCTTGCTTTTGTCAGACATCAGATAAAAGAGATTATAATGGAGCTCTTTTCATGGGAAAAGGGAGAATATGAATTTATACCTGGTGAGCTTCCAATGGAAGAGGTTATAACGCTTGACATCAGCACAGGAAATATAATCATAGAAGGGATAAAAAAGATTAATAATCTGACCATAATAAGGGCAGG
>CAKKRA010000039.1 GCA_919902475.1 Nitrospiria bacterium | reverse complement strand
CAAAGAATGAATGGCCTGTGCTAAGATTCTTTAATTTGCCGAGCAGATTATTTGGTATAAATGACCACATCTCGCTGCCTTTTTTAGTATCATCTAAGGCATGGAGCATGCCGTCATTAGCGCCTACAATTAGTATCTGCGTCCTGTTTGCATACGTATTTTTAAATGTCCTATAAGCAGAATTGTTAAAAATGCCTAAAGGCGGACCAACAATGGTTGGCGTAGAATGCCAGATATCTCCCAAATGCCAATTGTTGTTTCTTGCACCGCCGTTTCCGTTAAAGGTTGTGGATGAGAATCTAATAAAATTAATAAGCTCATTCGGATTGTTGTTGACAGCAGATGTGTCTGCATCTGCATAATTAGCATTACAGTTGAATCCAGAGATATTCAGGGCAGCGCATAAATCTGTTTGTTGAGCGCTGCTGTTTGACATAGAAGTGCTGTCATAAGCTGTGCTTCCAGCAGAAACATTAAACCATATCTGGCTTAATGTGGGCGAGCCCACAGCAGTATATACCTTTTTTGCATTTGGCGCTACACCTGTGCAGTTTGTATCCGTATAATTAGTCATTGTTCTGCCGGCGTCATATAGCTCTCTAAGGGCATTTATGCCAGAAGAAGTGCACGGGTCGGCAATAGCTGAATCTATTAGATTACCAGTGGTTGTGTCTATGTCCCATGCTAAGAGATGCCCCTGCCAGTTAACATTAGCGCCAAGGTCAAAAAATCCTGCATATATTCTGTTAGCTCCGCCTATTCCAGCGGTGGTAAGCACAGGCGCAGAACGGCTGTAAGACCCCTGCCTTATAGTGGCTATTATGCTTTGTAAGGCGCTTGCAAGGGCGCTTGAATTGTCTGCCAAAAAGGCATAGCCTAATTTTGCCTGTGAGCCTGGGTCATTTGCAGCGCCTATTGCTGAATCGCATAATTGAGCGCCTGGCGTAAAAGAGCCCGTGTCAGTATTCCCAGCAGAATTAGGGTCGTTCCCGCCAAACCCATAATACGCTGCCCAGTTAAGGGTATACTGTAGGTTCAACGGAAGGTCGCCTCCAAAACCGACTATAAAAACATTGATATCATCATCAGTTCCTGCTTGCCCATCACGCCCTTTTCTAAGCTCCTGCGCAGCCCAAACAGTAGCGCGTCTGTTTGCAATGGATTCGCTTCCTGCTGTGCAGGTAACAGTATCAGCGCCGTCTGTAACTAAAATGACATTGTTTTTTCTGCAGCTTATGCAGTTATCATTGGTAGTAACAGCAGGGGCATTTGTAAAATAGTCAAGGGCTTCAGATAATGCTGTTCCGAGCGGCGTATAGCCTCCTGTGGTAAGACTATTGATGTTTAACCATAATGTGACATAAGCTGTGCCTACATCATTTATAACTTGTATATTGCCGCCTGCATATCCCCCTTCTGATGCGCCTGTTGCAGGCGAGCTTGGCACACTGATAAACCTTGAATATCCAAGCCTAACATCAAGATTAGTAGGGTCATTAGTGTTGTCTATAGTATTGTCATTATTTGCATCCAAAAGGTCAAATAGCACCTGCCTTGCAATACATATCCTTGAATAATCACCATTGGTAATTAACGGATTTGGATATGCAGGTGTAGGACAGGTTGCACTTGCAGTGCCGCCTCCTACATCACCATTCATACTCCCTGACCTGTCAAGTATAATCAAAACATTTGGCCTTACCTTTGGCGCGGCGTAAAACGGTTCGTCTGCAGAGAATGCAGGTTTTATGCCCTGCACGCCGAGCAGTAAAATTGTTAATGTTATAATAAAATATATCTTTTTCATAATCCACGCTCCTTGTTTAATTTCCCCCATAAATTTTTATTTTAGTTTCCACATTAACTTTCGCCGCCTTGATATCCTGTTCTGCCCCCGCCCCCTTCACTTTTAGCAACACACCTTTCAGGAAGCGCTATGCCTGTATCTATACGCTTTGCGGCAAAGCCGGCAGAGCCCTCCACAATAAAGACATACATTATATTTTCTGAGCCAATTTCCCTTCCCGGCAGAATTACAGGGCTCTTTGTCCATCTATTGCCTTCTCCTAAGGTGCCTTTATTCGGATAGTTTTGAATCCCTGCATATATAGCGTAGTTAGGGTTAGGTGATGCGCTTGTAGCATTATTTAGAGTAATCACTTCATTATAAAAGCAATTGCCCAGCTCCTGTCTGATGCTCTCAATAGCTGCCTCTGCTGCATAGAGCGCTGTATTTGATAGACGCTGATTGCCGCTAATCTGAACCTCTATGCTGGATGTTGTTATTGCTGCAAAACCGATGAGCGTTAATAATAGAAGCATAATCAGCGCCATTAATAAGGCAGTGCCAACTTCATTCTTTAGCATAATTACCCCCTTTTTTAAAACCTTGCTACAGTTTCATCAATATTTCTCAGCTTTATTGTTGTTTGAAGAACCCTGCGCCGGTATCTTGCTGCTTGCGCAGGTGTTGTTATAACTGAACCTACAGGGTCATGGCCTTCAACAACAGGTCTTGCGCCTACATTATATGCAGGGTCTTCCCTTGTTGTCCTTGCAACTAAGGTTACCCTCATCTCCCGCAGCAGCGTCATATCTCGACCTGTGGGGTCATTAAACCATTCAGCAGCCTCTACAATCCTATCATTATCTATATCAATCCCATATGCAATCTGCATGTCTTCAATATTATCTGCCAATGGCTGTGCAGCGTTGCCGTCTACTGCTCGGGTTAATTGATAGCTGTCATT
>CAKKRA010000038.1 GCA_919902475.1 Nitrospiria bacterium | reverse complement strand
AGCGCGGTGTAGATGCAATACATCCCGGCTATGGCTTTCTTGCAGAAAATCCGGAATTTGCCAGGTCATGCGAGGAGAATGGTATAACCTTTATTGGGCCATCCTCTGACGCAGTGCACAAACTCGGCAATAAGATTGTCTCAAGGCAGATAATGAAAAAGGCTGGAATACCAATTGTGCCAGGCGCCTTAGAAAAGATGAATTCCGATGACGAGGCAGCAGCAGAGGCAAACAGGCTTGGCTATCCTGTAATGCTAAAGGCTGCAGCAGGCGGCGGCGGCAGGGGATTAAGGATATGCAGGAATGGTGAGGAATTAAAAAGATTCCTTCCAATTGCAAAGAAAGAGTCGCTCTCTGCATTTGGTGATGAGGATGTTTATCTTGAAAAGTGCCTTGAGTCGCCGAGGCACATAGAGTTTCAGATTGTTGCAGATAATTACGGCAATGTAATACATCTCGGCGAAAGGGACTGCTCTATCCAGAGGAGGCATCAGAAGCTTGTTGAGATTGCGCCGTCGCTCCTTCTTGATGAAAAGATGAGGCAGGAGATGGGCGCTGCTGCAATAGCTGCTGCAAAGGCGGCAAATTACAATAATGTCGGCACGGTTGAATTTCTAATTGATAAAAACAAGAATTTTTATTTCCTTGAGATGAACACAAGGATTCAGGTTGAGCATACTGTAACAGAGGAGGTTACAGGCATAGACATTGTTCGAGAGATGATAAGGATTGCAGGAGGAGAGAGGCTTTCTATAAAACAGGAGGATGTAAAAATCAGGGGCTATGCAATAGAGTGCAGGATAAATGCAGAAGACCCAAAGAATAATTTTATACCTACAACAGGGAGGGTAACAGCATACTATTCTCCGGGCGGCATTGGCGTCCGCATAGACGGAAATGTATATGTCGGTTATACAATTCCGACATATTATGACTCCATGCTTGCAAAGCTTACTGTAAGGGGCAGGACATGGGAAGAGGCAGTTGACAGGATGTACAGGTGCCTTGACGAATATGTTATCCGCGGCGTTAAGACAACCATACCATTTTATAAAAGGATAATGCTTGACGAAAATTTTAAGAAGGGCGAGTTTAATACAAATTATATTGATGAAAAGATAGAAGAGCTTGTGTATCAGGATGAGAGGGATCCGAAGGACCTGGTTCTTGCAATCTCAGCAGCAATTGTGGCACATTCGGGTTTATAATATATTGTTTCATAAGTAATTTAATTTTTTATGTCATTCCCGCAGCGTTTTTGAGCGGGAATCCACAATGTGCAGTACTGGATTCCTGCTAAAAGCGTGCAGGAATGACAAGAGAGAGATAATAGTCTATGAAAAAGAAAATGACAAAAAACAAGAGTAAGAAAAAAGAAAACAAAAGACAAAAAAAAGAAGTAAAGAATCAAAAGATAGAAAACAGAACCCAGAAACCTGAAAAAAGGGTAATGATAATGGATACGACCCTGCGAGATGCGCACCAGTCACTTCTTGCAACAAGGTTGAAGACAAAGGACATGCTTCCCATTGCAGAGAAGATAGACAAGATCGGATACTGGTCTGTTGAGATGTGGGGCGGCGCAACCTTTGACAGCGCCTTAAGATTCCTCCGCGAAGACCCATGGGAGAGAATCAGGCTGTTAAAAAAGGCAATGCCAAATACGCCCTTCCAGATGCTTTTGCGCGGACAGAATATTGTCGGTTACCGGCATTATGCAGATGATGTTGTAGAGAGGTTTATTGAAAGGTCAATAGCAAACGGTATAGATGTCCTGCGCATATTTGACGCATTAAATGATTTCAGAAATATGAAGACTGCCATAAAGGCAACGCTGAAATACGGGGGCAAGGCAGAGGCTGCATTCTGCTACACCATAAGCCCTGTTCACAACAACGACCTCTTTGTTGACATGGCAAAGAGGCTTGAGGATATGGGCGCTGATACAATCTGCATAAAGGATATGGCAGGACTCCTTTCGCCGTATAATGCCTTTGAATTAATCAGCAATCTAAAAAAGGTTGTCAGACTGCCGATACATCTTCACACACATGATACAAGCGGCATGGCAACAGCAACATATCTAAAGGCAATAGAGGCAGGCGTTGACATAGTTGATTGCGCCATCTCATCTATGGCATCAGGCACATCACAGCCGCCAACAGAGACATTGGTAAATACTTTAAGGGATACAAAGTACGATACAGGGCTTGATATAAAACTCCTTGCAGAGATTGCATCATATTTTAGGGATGTAAGGGCAAAGTATTCAAAATTTGAGAGTAAATATACAGGCGTTGATCCTGATGTGCTTGTTTATCAAATACCCGGAGGCATGACATCCAATCTTGCCTCACAGTTAAATGAGCAAAAGGCATTGCAGCGCATGC
>CAKKRA010000037.1 GCA_919902475.1 Nitrospiria bacterium | reverse complement strand
CTTTGTATTTCTGAAATACTGCAGCCTCCTCCTTAATAAATCCCTCTGCTCAGGCTTTGGCATAAGCTCAAGATTCGGCTCCCTGCCAACAGGGCAGTACGAAAAGAACCAGCCGAGGGTGCAGCCCTTTTCAATCATGTGGTCAATGAACCTGTCGCTTGCAATGATATCTGTGTTTATGCTTGTCTGTGTGTATGAAAAGCCAAAGAGGACGCCGGCATCAGAAAGAAGCTCCATTGCCTTCATAACAGTGGCATAGTGGCCTTTACCGCGGCGCGCGTCTGTCTCTTCCTCATAGCCCTCAATGCTGATTGCCGGGACTATGTTTCCTATATTTGCAATACGGTCAATCAGCTTCTCGTCAAGAAGGCCGCCGTGTGTAAAGACATGGAACGCCATATCTTTATGCCTTTCAAAGACATCCAATAAATCCTTTCTAAAGAATGGCTCTCCGCCTGAAATAACGGCAAAATATACGCCCATCTCCTTTGCCTCATTCAGTATCCTGTCAATAACCTCTACGCTCAATCCTTTGTCCTTAATATAATTGCCTGAGTAACAGCCAAAGCATTTGAGGTTGCATGTCATAGAAGGACTGATTACGATAAAACCGGGAGGATAAAAACCGTTTTTGTCCTGAAATTCCTTTCTTTTATTTGTGCCGATGAGGAGCTGGTTTATGAAAAAACTTTTTACAAGCTGCTGTCTGTGGGCAGGGTGTGTATCGCTTAAAATCTTCCTTGCAACAACAAGGCTCGGATGGCCTGACTGAAAAAGTTCCCTGATCCATCTTATTATCTTCACATAATAGTCCTTTTTTGCCAGCCTCTCTGCAAGATATGTCAGCCTTATAAGCGTTGCATCTGAACTGTTCCCAACCATCCCAAGCATAGCGACCATAACCTTTGCAATTGTATAGTTTTTTAGCCGCTGGTAGTAGTTCATCCCCTCAAACTCCTTTCGTATTCTATCAAATTAATTGATAATTCTATATAAACAGCCCCCCTTAGTCAAGTTTTTTATTTAAACATTCCATCCTTTGTCATTCTTAATTGAGTGAACTTCAATACCTTAAAACTTTTTGTTGCTTACAAAATGACTTGCAAACAATATCTAATGTTGTGTATACTATTAATGGTTACAGACAGCGCTAAGATGTTTCTACAAAGGGAACAACATTCAATACTGAGAAATGGGTAAACAGGGATGGAAGAAGAGAATAGAAAGTTTAAGACTGCGAATCTTAGAGCATGAAAATAAAATCAAAAAGGAAAGAGCAAAATTCCATCCTAATGAAGGCGTAATTAAACACTGGAATGCTGAAATAGAGGCGTTTAAAAACAGCTTGAACAGGGCTTTAAAGCGGTTAAAGAAATGAAGGCATTAGCACAG
>CAKKRA010000036.1 GCA_919902475.1 Nitrospiria bacterium | reverse complement strand
CAGCTTTTTTGTCTCTTCATTATAGAGCCAGTCAGCGTGGTAGTCTCTCCATGGTTTTCTTGTCCTGTCTCCAAAACTGTCGTCTCCCATTGAATTGAACTGCAAAAATGGAAAATAGTTCTTTCCAACCTTGAACAAATATCTCTGTTTGTACAGCCCTCCGCCGTATGTTAAATCAATTGTATATATCCTCGCAGGGTCAGTTGGGTCTTTTATATTTTCTGTCTTGAATTTTAATTTGCCGTCACTGTCTTTAAAGAATGTAGCAGTAAGGCTTACTGATGCAGGGTCAGCAGGCATCTTTTCTGATACCATATATTTGTCAAAGCCCCTTGCCTTATCAAAATTATAAAAAAAGAATTTCATGCCAGCCTCAAGTTTTTTCAGGCCATTGTCAAGCTCAGGAAAATCAGATGAGTCCTGCAGCTTGCTGTCCTTGCCAGCAGCCCTGATGCCGAGCTTGTGTAGTGTCTTTTTTTCTGTTTCGTATGCCTTATGGCAGAGCAGGCATTTTGAGCTTCCAACATATGTGGCATTTAATGATGGATTACCAGATATGAGGATTTTTATTGTCTTGCCTCTTAGTTCAGAGGCATCCATTGATTTGCTGGATTTATCGCCGCCTGGCAAATAGTTTTTGTCAGAAGGCTCTGCATATACAAAATATTTACCATCAGGAACCTTTGCTATTGTAAAGTTTCCCTTTGCATCTGTTATAGCCTTTGTATATTTATCCCTGTTCGCAGCAAGGCTATCCTCAAGGGGTTCATCATTCTTTGAGTCCCTTTTTATCTCTATCTTTGTCTTAGCCATTGCCTCAACATCAGATGCAGGTATCAGATAGACAGATGCCTTTGCTATTGCCTGTCCAGAGGCATCTGCAACCTGTCCTTTTAAAGTTGCACCGCCTGTCTTTTGTGCTTCTGCGTGAAAATTGTAAACTATTATTCCGAGGATACTGAAAGAGACAAACAAAACTGATAAAATTTTGCGCTTCATAGGTGCCTCCTTGTTTTGTTGTTATTAAAGGGTTGTTAATTGATAATGTCTCTCCAATTCCGATGCATGCATTGCTCCAACAGCATCTGCATTTTGAGTAAGCCAGTCGCTTATGCTTGTTTTTCCTCTCGGTTTTTCTTTGGAGATTAGAAGATTGGACATCAAGCCGTCAACCTCGTCTTTTGTAAGCAAGGTATCCTTTACCACATAGCCGATAACCTTTGCTGCAGAGAGGGCTGCATTAGGAGGAAGATAGATTATCACAGCTTTGCTCTGAATCTTCTTTGCAATGAGCTTAACCAATTCTTCAAATGTATAAATCTCCGGGCCTGCTGCATCAATAATCAGGTTTTCCTTTTTATTGGCAGCATCTACGGCAATATCAGCCAAGTCCTCAGCAAAAATCGGCTGGAGTTTGTATTCGCCTGTTCCTGGGATGGCAAATATTGGAGATTTTCTGAGCAGCCATGAAATATTATTTATTAAGATATCCTCAATAGCAAATGTTACAGTTGGCCGTATGATTGCATAAGAGAGCTTAGAATCAATGATTGCCCTTTCTATTATCCCTTTTCCTTTGAAATAGGGGAGGGGTGAATCTTCATCAGCATTTGTGACGCTGATATGCACAATCCTCTTGATGCCTGCCTCTTCCGCTGCATTGATAAGGGTCTTTGTATGCTCAACTGCCTTTTCAAATGTAAGCGTGCCGTGCGGAAAGCGGATCCAGTAGGTGTTGTATAAGACAGCCGCGCCTTCAAGGCTCTTTATAAGCTCCTTTGGTTTTTCAAAGTTAAATGGAAAGGCTTTGACACGGCTGCCAAAGGGATTGGGCCTTTTTGGATGGCCTGTTAGGGTCATCACATTTTTACCCATTGCTAAGAGCCGCTCTGTAATGTATTTGCCTGTGTAGCTGAATGCGCCTGTTACAACATTTAATTCAGAGGCTTTCATAGGTGAGTTACCTCTGGGTTTGAGATTTGCAACTGTTTAAAAATGTTTGTGTATTGTTCTTGTTTATTTCTATGTAAATTTTATATCTGCTGTTGCGCTTTTTAAAACAAACACCCTTTCCATGTTGCTTTCAGGATCTGATGGAAAGGCAAAAAAACCGCTTCTTTCAGGGGAATACCCTGATGTATAGCCTCTTATAGTTTCACCATCCTTAAAACGAATCATTATCCTTTTCCCGAGGCCTATTCTTTCTGTATTATCCTTTTCCTTATACTCCTTATTTCCATCAAAATTCTTAACAAAAAATATCCCCTTAAGCTGAAGGATATCAATTTCAGTGACCTTTCCTGTATCTTTATCTCTTAGATGAAACTTGTTTTTATTGGGGAAGAAATCCTCAGTAAAACCCTTTGTTACCCCTCCATTAAGAAAGTGCAGAACAATCTTATTATTTTGCATAAAAGGTTCCTCCTTTCTAATATATTCTAATATTGTATATGGAGAGGGGTTGTTATGTCAAACCTTTTCTCAGGAAAGCGAATCTTTTTGAAATCTGTAAGCGTCATTCGCAAAGTGATTTGTGTTGACCTTTTTTCTCAATCGGAATATACTTTTTATGGGTGAAATATAGGCGAGAACTTTAGCAGGCTTCTGATCAGAAAAAAGGAGGTAGTGTTATGAAAAAAGTGACTTTATTCTTTTTTGCCGTTGTTTTGGCAATAACCTTTCTCTCTGCCTGCGCTGCGGCGCTCCAGTATGACAAGGTTACACTTGGCATGAGCAGGGATGAGGTAAAGAAAATAGCAGGCAAGCCGTCCCGCATTTTAGAGGGAGAGACAACAGGCGAAGGCGCCTTTATCAGCAAGGCAGGTAAATATGAGATATGGTTTTACAGAGGCGGCGCATTAATCTTCTCCGAGGACAAGCTGATAGACAAGGCGCACAAAGGCAAACCGTAGGTTATTTCACTGGTTTTAACATAGGCGCTGTAAAGTGGTTTTGTATTGACCTTTTTTAGCAAGAGGATTATGTTTTTTATGCCTCACCCCCCTTTTCTTTCCCTTTTCCTTTTGTAAGAAAAGGTTTGACAGGGCAATTTTAGTCAATGTAAAATATATATTAATGAAAGGAGGTTAAAATGCGAGTAAGCGATATTCCTGAGATTGCCAATTTGAATACACCAGAAAAGATTCTTCTGGTTGAGGAGCTATGGGACAGCATTGCTTTAGATGAATCTAAGGTGCCTGTACCACAAAGCCTCATAGATGAATTAGACAAGAGGTTTAAGAGTTATGAATCTAATCCCGGGAACCTTCTGTCTCTTGAGGAACTCAAAACCAGAATAGAGAAAAGAAAATGACCTGTACCCTCCGCTTTCTCCCTTCCGTGGAGGAAGACGCTCTTGCTGGTTATGCCTGATATGAAGTAAAAGCTTCAGGCCTTGGCGAGGAATTTTTTCGGATGTTTTATGCTTCCGCCAGTGAGCTAACTTACAATCCGCTGCTTTACCCGAAGGTATATGGTGAATTCCGACGCTGTCTGCTCAGGAGATTTCCATATGCCATCTACTTTAGGATAATAGACAATCAGATTGTTGTGTTTGGGCTCTTTCATTGTGCGCGTGATCCCCATACTATTAGAACAAAACTGCAAGAGCGAGATGAACCAAAGCGCCTTTGAAGTAGGAGTGTTATATCACAGCATTTATACTAAAAAAAAACATTAAAAAACCCCACTGCCTTAATATTCAATAATATTCATTTCTGTTAAGCAATTTATAAAAAGCCTTGACAATACTATGTTATCCCATTAGGATTATATCAATTTGCTGCAATGATGAGGCTATTTATAAGGCTCATGCAGAGCTTAGCATAAAGAGATTGTGGATTGTTGTGATTTACAGGTATAGGTCATTAAGGAACTGGGGAGAGATTAATATTCCAAGACCAGACCACCTTGCCAGCTTGCTGCCAGCGCTCAAAGATAATCAGCAGCAGGGATGCTAAAGTAGCCATCGGCGGCGAAGG
>CAKKRA010000035.1 GCA_919902475.1 Nitrospiria bacterium | reverse complement strand
CGGGTGTATTAAACCCCCTTGCTGTTCAAGTAATGAAAGAGGCGGGTATAGATATCTCACAGAATAAAACAAAAGATGTTTTTGAATTTGTTAAGCAGGGAAAGCTATTTAATTATATTATCACAGTCTGCGATTCGGCAAGCGCTGCAAGGTGCCCTGTCTTTCCCGGCCTTGCCAAGAGGCTGTACTGGAGTTTTCCTGACCCCTCAACCTTTGAAGGCGCATACGAGGAAAGGCTGGAGAAGACAAGAAAGGTGCGGGATGAAATAAAGAACCGCATCAGTGAATGGCTGAAACTATTTTCTTGATTTTGAAAAAAGATTGCTATCCTCAAGCCATCTGCTCAGCAGTCTTTTGCATATCTCCTCAGAAGCAGAAGGTTTACCAAGAAGGATGCTATTTGCCTTAAGCCCTTTTAAATAATCCGGCTGATTAATAAGGCATTTTGTTTTTCTTATAATATCATCCAAATCTTCTGCTATCATGGAAGCGCCTTTATTGTTTAAAAATTCCACATTGTAGTCCTCTTGCCCCGGGGTGGGCCTATAAAAGAGCATAGGCAGCCCTTTGCAGAGCGCCTCAGAGACAGTTAACCCCCCTGCCTTTCCAATCATCAGGTCAGAGGCTGTCATCAATTCTGCCATTATTTCAGGCGCAGCATAATTAAAGGGATGGATGTTTGAAAAGGCGTGTGAAAGTTTTTTGATTTTTGTAAAAAGCCGTTTGTTTGTGCCGCATAGCACAAGCAGTTTTACAGGTAAAGGGGCAAGGCTCTGGCACAGCGTTTTCATCCAGTTTATTCCGTCGCCGCCTGTGGTTAACAGGATTGTAAAGCTGTCCTGAAGGCGATATTTTTCTCTCATCTCATCACGGCTTGTCATCAATCTGAAAGGCATTCTTACAGGGATTCCTGTTATCTCAATCCTTTCATGAGGCACGCCAAGATTAATGATGTCATCCTTAACTTTATCTGCTGCAGCAAAATATAGATCTGTATCAGGGTGAACCCATTGGCTGTGAGCTCCAAAATCGGTGATTACTACTGCTGAAAAATAGTTGAGTTCCCTCTTTAAAGCAGATGCGACCTGTTCGCAAAGCGGATATAAGGAAAGGACAATATCCGGTTTATATGCCTTTAGGAAACTTCTTGCCTTTGCAAGGCCAATAAGATTAACAGGCTGAAATATTGCAGTATGCGAGAAGAGGTTGGTAAGATTAAAAAAGAGCCTCCATCCTGAGGGCCAGTACTGGATAAGTTTTTTATAAAGCCCTGCGGCAAACCTTGCCAATACAGGGGTCAGTGTTTCAAAATAGTCTATGACCCGGACTTCAATATAATCTTTGTAGTTTTCCCTGAGATATTCACTGACTGCATCAGAAGCGCTTTTATGGCCATTGCCATAGGGGGCTGTGAAGATAAGTATCTTTACCATCTGCTCTCACTTAATGCCTCCTGTTTGTAGTTTTTAGCTTCTGATTTATAATCAAGTATAGTGCTGTAGCTTTCGCTGTCATTTATCTTTTTTGTTTCCACAAATGACCTTGCCTTTTCTCCCATAAGGCTGATTCTGCTTTTGTCTATAAGGAAAGAGGTCATGGCATTGACCAGTGTTTCCTTATTATCTGCCTTGATAACAATCCCTGTCTCTTTGTCTATCATTAATTCCTTTGGACCGCCCTCATCAGACACTATAACAGGTAACCCTGATGCCTGCGCCTCAAGCACAACATTTCCAAAGGTGTCTGTTGTGCTTGGAAATGTAAAGATATCTGATGATGCGTATATCCTGTGAAGCCCTTCTCCTGATAAAAATCCTGTGAATAATACAGGCAGTCCTTTTAATTGCTCTTCCATCTCTGCCCTGTATGGCCCGTCGCCGACTATAACAAGATAGGCGTGAAAACCTACATTTACAATATCAATAAAGGCATCTGTAAGGAGCTCCAGATTTTTCTCCTTTGACACCCTGCCTACATAAAGAAATTTTACCCCGCCGTCAAGGCCGTATTCCTTCCAGAGAGTTACATCCCTCTTAACAGGTGTAAATATCTCTGTATCCACCCATCTTGGCAAAGGTTTTGTCTTTTCTGCGATCAGGCCCTTTTCAATAAGCTGTCTTTGTGTGCTTGTTGACGGCACCATTACCTCTTCCATCTGATTGTAAAACCATATCATATAAATCCATGCAACATCCTCAAGAAAGCTATCATTTGTTAGGCTTTTGACATATTGCGGTATATCTGTATGGTAAGTGCCTGAGATCGGGATATCAACAAGCTTAGAGATAAATAAGGCCAAAAGACCGAGGGTTCCGGGTGTGATTGCGTGTATCCTTGTAAAGCCCTCCTTTTCAAAATAATCAATTACATCAAGAATGGGCGGAAAGTGCAATTTTAGGTCAGGATATTCAGGGAGTGTAAAGTCTCCGATAGATTTAAAGTTCATTACGCCATTTTCAAAGGATGTCTCTTTTGATGATGAAGTAATCACCACCAGTTCTATGCCTCGCATCTTTGCTGTCTCAATCAGCCTTTTTATTGTTATGGCAACCCCATTAATTTCATGTAGGGTATCTGTAAAGAGGGCAATCTTCTGGGGTTTTTCAAGGCTGTCCATTAATAAGAATCTTTTATCAAGCTCATTTATTAACTGTTTGCTCCTGTGCTGGTGATGAAAGGCAAGGTAGTAGGGTGTAACAAGCAGATGCACAAGGCCTATTGTGCTTAATGACTGAAACAGATTTGTAATATCTAAAGATGTCCTGGTCAATCTGTCAGTGTAGATGTATATCATCCTGTTTGCAAGATAACTTGTGACTGAAAATATCTTTCTGTTCTTTGTCTCGGTATTAATACTCTCCATGAAATTATTATTATTTAACAGCCTCTTTGCCTCTATTTCAAGTATCTCCTCAAATGTCCTGCTGTCATGCCGGGTATAAATCTCAGGAAGGTTTTTTCTTATGAAGAATTTTACCTTCTCAAGAAGTGAGGACTCCTCAGCCCTTACATCAAAAAATCTGTTCAATAGTGTTTTGACAAATGGAAGGGAATTGCCTGTTTTTATATTCAGTCTTTCCAGATAAAATCTGTATGCTATACCGTATATGCTGTGCGCGAGCGTTAGGAGATCGCCGTCATCGCCTTCTGCCCTTGTTTCATGCTTTATTATAGAGCATAGAAAATCTTTTAAGGTCTCGCCATTTGATGAAACAGTGTGAACCCTCCCAACAAAGAAACCGCTGTGGTCATCAGAGCCGCCAACCACAGCCTTGTTCCACGGCATAGTGCCGTGCGGCTCAATATTGTGCTTGTTTGCGAGAAGCTCTATCTTTTCTTTTGTGAGCGACGACAGGATGCCTTCTATAAGTCTATTATATCTGCTTGCCCTTGCGCCGTTTCTGACCTCAACAACATCAAAGAGCATCATCATCTTTTCTATATTATCTGCCTTAAGCCTTGAATCCATATCGTATAGAGGATGCGCAATAAAATGTATGATGCTGATTTTTCTTAAATATGAGACAAGTTCGTAAATATTCTTTCTCAGCGACATTATATCATTATATATCTTTTCTGTTATATCAAGGGCAACCACATGAACCTTGCAGCCATCCTCAGGAAAATAGGTTGTTATTTCAACGCTGATGAATGTCCCCAGAAGGTGTGCAATCTCAAGGGCTCCATTTATGCTGTTATGGTCTGTTATAGTAACATAATCCATGCCATTTTTTTTTGCAGTTTCATATATGAATTTAGGGGCAGTATAGCTTTCAGGACAGTTAAATTTTCTGAGCGCCCATATAGAGGGTTTATTTGAATATCTGGAGTGTATGTGAAGGTCTGCCCTGTAAGGTTTATTCATGTTGTATTTATAGCAGTTTAAAATTACAGCCAGGTTAAGGGGATGTTATTTTTTGGTTAATAACTTAGTTCTATTTTTTACTGAAAATTAACATTAATAAAATACGCTTTTAATAGCAATAGTATAACCTTCATTAAAATTTATTTATTAAAAGGAGGGTATATGATTACAAAAACAGAGTCAGTGATTCAAGAGTGTAAGTCTAATCTGGTATTAAAGAAGGCGGAGAGTGCAAAGGAGGTTGAGGATGCATTGAGATTGAGATTTGAGGTCTTTAATCTTGAGATGAATGAGGGTCTTCAGACATCATATGCTACAGGGCTTGATAAGGATGAGTATGACGAGTTTTGCGACCATATTATTGTAGTTGATGCAGCAAAGGAGATGGTTGTCGGCACATACAGGCTTTTACTCGGTTCCCATTCTGACAGCAGGATGGGGTTTTATTCTGAAACAGAGTTTGACATGTCTTCCTTTAAAAGGCTTGAAGGCGAAAAGCTTGAACTCGGAAGGGCATGTGTTCACAAGGACTACAGGGGCTCTGTTGTGCTTAATCTGATGTGGAGCGGAATTGCCAGTTATATAGAGCAGTATAATATCAAATACATCTTCGGCTGCGGCAGCATCCATACAGTAAACCCGATTATCATAAGCGGTATATACGGCTATTTAAAAAAATCCTATCTCTCTGAAGAGAGGTTCAGGGTGATTCCTCTCAATGCCGTGCCAGGCTTTAGCCCTGATGTTGACACCATTGCAGAAAATTGTCTGATGTATATGCCTCCGCTTCTTACGGCATATATTAGGCTTGGCGCGCGGATATGCGGGGAGCCTGCCTTTGATGAGCAGTTCGGCGTCTCTGATTTTCTGGTGATGCTTGATAAAGAAAAGGTCATGAGCCGATATAAAAAGCGGTATCTTGACAGCCTTGTATAATCTTTTCTTTAAGCTATATAGGCTTTTTCTCTTTCTTTGCCTGAATATATTTTTTCTTTTATTAGGCTTGGTCATGAAGACGTTATTTTTCTTAAGAGAGGAGAAGATGGCAGGGACAACCGCTCTCCTCGCAATGCTGTGGGCGCAGGCATGCTGCAACGTACTGGGTATCCGTGTAACGCTTTCCGGCAATTATCAGGGATTTAAGCTCGGCTTTATTGTAAGCAATCACATCAGCTATCTTGATATCCTTGTAATGGGAGGCATAAGGCCGTCAATCTTTGTTTCTAAGATTGAGGTTAAAAAATGGCCTTTATTGGGCTGGCTTGCAGTTCTTGCAAATACAATATTTATAGACAGAAAGTCAAAAAAAGGCGCCTCTGATGCCTTGATTAAAATGGAGAGAAGGCTCAAGGGCAATGTAAATATTATTGTCTTTCCAGAAGGAACAACAACAGACGGAACGGAAGTAAAAAGGTTTAAAAGCACACTCTTTGACCTGCCGGCAAGGCTGGACATACCTGTCATACCTGTCAGCTTAAAATATACACGGATTAATGGAAAACAGATAGAACCTTCTGAAATGGATGCAATAGCATGGCATGGAGATATGCGTCTTGTTCCACATCTGTGGAATCTTCTGGGGATTAGAGATATAGAGGTGAATCTGCATTTCAATCCTGCAATTAGTGATGCATCTGATGAAGTTATTATATCTGAAAAAAGAAAGGTTCTTTCCCAAAGCGCATACAAAAGTGTTATTAACGGATTAATTAATCCCTCACCCTGACCTTTTTAAAGCCAGGGCAAGGGATGGGGAGGAATATAAGGTGAAGACACCTTATACAAGGATTGCTATAAATGAGAGGGCAGAGCCTTCAAGCGCGCTGTCAACAAAGGCTCCGAAAAGCGTCTTTACAACAACCTGTCCCATGCTTGCAGCTGCTGTCTTTATATACTCATCGTTTGTTATTGCCTTTGATAGGTCAAAATAGCCTGCATAGTTAAGCGTATTCACAATTTCTTTAGAAGTGATTACCTTATGGTCATAATTAATGACAATGCTGCCTGTAATAAGATTAACTGATGTTGAGGATATTCCGATAAGCGGCCTCAATAGATTCTGAACATCTTCAGCAATACTCTGATTCTTTTTGATTAACGGTGTTTTAATCCTTAATCTTCCCGGTACATTATGGATGTAATAGCTCATCTTACCTCCTCTAATTTGAATTTGCTGAATGTCCTGCATTCAGGGTATGCAGAGCATCTGAACCTTAATATATTATCTTCTTTTTTGTAAAGGTGCATTCTTTTGCCGCACACAAGGCAGTGCGGTTTATTCAACAGCTCTATCTTTTCACCAAAGGTAAACTGTTTTGCGCATATAAGACAGAGGTAGCGCTGCTTTCCTGTCCAAGCCTTTCCATACTTGTATACTGCATCGGAATCGCATGACGGGCATCTGATCTCGGAAATATTTTCTACAGCAGTTGTTTTCATAGTTACTATTAAAACAAATAGCTATTAAATATGTATAAATGGATTGTTAAATGTATGTTAAATTATGTTGTGATTAATTCTGCATTATTCTATCAATTGCAGCAGATTTTCTGTGAGGCTGAAATTCTCAGCGCAATGAATGTTATTTAACATTGGCGTTATCTCATCTCCTTTCTTAAGATTTTTGCCAGAAATATCGGGCAATTGTCATAATCTTCATTATGGCAGTAGTTTGTTCTGCTGTTTTTATTTGCCCTAAACAGTGATATAGAAGCCGTGCAGATACTGCTCTCTATGCCGCAATATGGACACATTGCTTCAAACACAGCATAATTAGTTTTCAGGCTGTCTAAAGTTATATTCATTTTTCACCTCCTTATTTCTTCTATTTTCTTTTATTGGATATTATTCTCCAGATAATAAACCACCTTCCTTTTTAATTCATAAATATTTCCATTGCTGATATATCCCCTTGCGCCATTTATACCTCCTATTAGTTTTGCTGTATAAAGATTACCCGATATATATTGCATAAGTATTACCTTATTGTGAAATTAAGGTTAAATTTTAATTTATTAAAAGGCAGTTGAGATGCGCCTCTTTGGTTTTAAAAGGCAAAAGGTGTTGAAAAAGAATTAACACAGAATTTAAACAGGCTTAATTAACAATACATCAGAGGTCTTTATAATTTGAGCCGTAAGATTAAAACCAGAAAGGAGGTAAAGAAATAAGCATAAAAATGACCGCGGTTAAAGGATTTTATTTTGAAAGGAGGGTAAAAATAATGAAAAAGAAAAGGATATTATACGCAATTTTATGGTTTTTGATTGGTACCGCAGCGATTATGACAATTCCAGATGAGTCTGCTGTCATATATGCTGATAAAGTATTAGATGCGACGCATAGTTCTGATGTTTTGAGTAGATGAAAAAGGCAATCTTACTGTTTCTATAAGCAATATATATGGAGATATTAAG
>CAKKRA010000034.1 GCA_919902475.1 Nitrospiria bacterium | reverse complement strand
GTAATCCTCTTTTAATAATCTGAGTAATCAATTAAAAAAAAAGCCGCCAAGAAGAATTGTTTCCTGATTTTATTCAGGAAGAAACTTCTGGCGGCCCGACTAGCATAGAAGACAGTGATTAGTGAATAGTATTTAGTAGTCAGTAAAAAGCCTTTTTTGACTATTCACTCTTTACTATACACTAACCACTGTCTCTTTAGCTTCGTTGCTCTGCGTCCCTGCCTTTCAGCAGGTTTGCTCTGAGCAGAAGATATTTATTTAAATCCAAAGATAGATATTAAAATTGTTGGGAAACATACTATAAATATAGCAAGCTATATGCCATAGGATTATATAATGACTGATCAAGAAAATCAATTAATTAGGCAAAGAGGCTGTTTTAAAGACAGCATAGAAAACTGCTTATTATAAGTAATTTGCTGCGCAATTGACATATTTCGCCGCTTAATGCCCTGCTGCTGCCTTGTGGACATAGTAAAAATAGCAGCAGCAGACCTTTTCCTTTTATTGACTTATGGTGTTTTATGGCTTAAAATAGATAAATTATGAGAAAACGGATTGGAAACTACGAGATAATTGAAGAGGTCGGACGGGGGGGCATGGCAGTTGTTTACAAGGCGCTGCATACATCATTAGAAAGGATAGTTGCCATAAAGGAGCTGCACTCCTCGCTAAGGGATGACAGGGAGCTTGTGGAGAGGTTCAAGAGGGAGGCAAAGTCAGCAGCATCTTTAAACCATCCTAATATCGTTCAGGTGTACGATTTCTGGAATGACAGGAATACATATTACCTTGCAATGGAATATATTGATGGCGTTGATTTAAAAACAATACTTGAAAGATGTGAAAGGCTGCCTATTGAGATAGCCCTTATTATTGCCATACAGATAAGCGATGCTGTTGATTTTGCGCATCAGAGGAAGATAGTCCATCGCGACATAAAGACAGGAAATATCATTGTCTCAAAAAAGGGGATCGTAAAGCTTGCGGACTTTGGCATTGCGCATATAATGGATACGACAGGCTCACATCTTACACAGTCAGGCATTGTCCTCGGCACGCCTGCGTATATGTCACCAGAGCAGGTAAGAGGGGATAAGCTTACAGAGGCGTCAGATATTTTTTCTTTTGGGATTGTGATGTATGAGATGCTAACAGGCAAAAAGCCCTTTGTTGAGGATACTGATGAAAAGGTGATTTATAAGATTCTGACAAAAAAACCAGCGCCGCCAAGACGGCTAAACAGAGAGATACCTTTCAGGGTGCAGTGGATAATTTCAAGGTGCCTTCAGAAAAAACAGCAAAAGCGGTATAAAAACATGGCAGAGGTGCGGGATGCATTGGCAAGGCATGCGGCAACAAAAAAGCAGAGATATGAAGATGTCCTAAAGGAGTATATAGACCATACATTATTTAAAAAACCCTTAAAGAGCCAGACAGCACCGTGGGAGAGAAAGGGCATCAGTCATCTGATTGCACAGCCTGCAAAGACCGCTGCTTTTATTGGCATTGGAATAATCATGCTGATTTTATATTTTTCCTTAACTGTAAAGGTGAAAAATGACAAGGCAGTTGAGCCTGATGCTAATAAGGGTGTGGAGAAAAGGGAGGCTGTTCCTCAGCCGCAGCAGCCAAAAGAGGAAACTGTAAAGGCAATAGATAAAAAAATTGAAGCGCCTGTTTTAGAGCCTGCGCCTGAAAAACAGGAAGAGATTAATAAAGAGACGCCTCCTGCTGAAGAAAAGAAAGAGACGCCGACCATGATTGATAAGTTAAAAGACCTGGCAGGCGCAGTAATTGAGCAGAAACAGGAGTCTCCTGCCGGCGGACTCAAGGTTATTGCCTATCCATGGGCAAAGATATATGTGGACGGGGAGTATGTAGAGACAACGCCGACATCAAAGATAATAAAACTGACTGCTGGAGAGCACAAGATAACATTCTCGCATCCGAATTTTCCATCTGTAACAAGAAAGGTAAATATCAAGGAAAACGAGACAAGGGAGATTGTTGTAAGGCTTGAGCCGAGACAGGAGAAGAGATGAAGCAATTCACACATTCCTTAGCCGCTGCTATAATTTTATTTATACTTGCATCTCCCATCCCCCTTTTTGCAGCAGCCATTATCCACACTGTAAAAGATGGGGAGAGCCTTACAGGTATTGCAAAGAGATATTATGGAAACGATGAGCGCTTCATCATACTCGCTGAGTATAACAATATCCCAAATCCAAAAAAGATTGATGCAGGCTTGAAACTCACAATACCAAAAAGCCTTAAATATAAGATTAAAAAGGGCGACAGCCTCGCATTGATTGCAAAGAAATATCTTGATAACAAGGACAGGTATAAGGCCTTGATGGAGATAAATGCTATCTCTGACCCAAAGGCGGTATCAACAGGCCAGATAATAAAAATCCCTGCGAAGATTCCTTATACAGTTAAAAAAGGCGAGACATTGGGGATTATTGCAGAGAAATTTTACGGCGATATAAAAAGATACACATTGATTGCATCTTATAATTTTATATCTGACCCAAAGACGCTTGAACCGGGGCAGAAGCTCGTCATCCCCATTTCAGACTTAGAGATAGTTGAGGGCAAGGCAAAAAAGACAGATGAAAAAAAGATTGTAAAGGCAGCGCCTGCAAAAGAATTGCCAAAGGAGAATGCTGTACAAAAGAGGGAAGAGATTAAGGGAGAGCCGCAGCCAAAAGATGAAAACCAGCTTCTCTTAAAAAAGGGGATAGACAGCTATTTTAAAGGCAAATATGATGAGGCAGTAACAGAGATAAATTCAGCATTGGAAAAGGGGCTGAAAGAAAAAGAGGATAAGCTCAAGGCGCACAGATTTCTTGCTTATACCTATGTTGCAAAGGAAGATAAGGAAGAGGCAAAGAAAGAGTTTAAAAAGGCGCTTGAGATTGACCAAAAGATGGAGCTTGACCCGGTATATGTTTCGCCAAAGATTATAGAGGTGTTTAAAGAGGTTAAAGGGGAATAATAACCCAGATTCAGCGATAGGGGCCATCTGCTGCGTTGTCGCTTCGGCCTCGCATCCTCACATACTAACTTGTATGCTGCGGTGCGATGCCTCGCTCCGCCTTGCATCTGACCCCTCTGGCTGAATCTGGCAACGTAAAGGCTAACATAGTTTTAATGATGTTTTGGTGAGGGGGAGAGATGCGAAAGACTATTTTGTTTTTTTTAATGATGATATTTGTTTTTACAATTGCTGTTGATGCAGCACAGAGAGGAAATCAGGAAAACGGCAGGCGCATATATCAGTCCTTCTGCTCGCAGTGCCACGGCGTAAAGGGCAATGGCACAGGCCGTAAAGGAACGGCGCTCGGCACAAAGCCTGCAGATCATACAGATAAGGAAGCAATGTCCAAAAGGACAGATGCAGAGCTTTATGGGATAATCTGGTATGGCGGTAAAAGCACAGGCCTTTCAGAGCTGATGCCGTCATGGAGAAATGCATTAAAGGAAGAAGATGTATGGGATATAATCTCATATATGCGGGTTCTTTGCGAATGCAATGGAAACGGGCCTGAGAAGAAATAGGATGTTTAAACATAGCCTTGTTAATAAGATATTGGGTCTTAACCTAATTATACTTATAGCCGCCTTTTCCCTTTTTATTATCCTCTCTGTTACAGGCCAGAATAAAAATATAGCAGGCATTATCTTCATTGCCTTAGCCTCAATATTGTCAACAGCTATTATTATAAGACTGGCATTAAAAAGAATAGTGGCAGATCCGGTAAGGGATGTTATTCAGCATATTAAGGATGTCGGAACAGGCAGCTTTGATAAGCTTGTTGATGTAAGGAGCGATGATGAGATAGGCGAGCTTGCTGCTGGATTTAACCAGATGACGCAGAACCTTAGCCGCTCCTGCCAGGAGCTTGAACAGTGGACAAAGGAGCTTGAATCCCGTGTTCAGGACAGGACAAAGGAGCTTCAGGATACTCAGGTGCACCTTATTCAAACAGAAAAGCTCGCAGCAACAGGCAAGCTCGCAGCAGGCGTTGCGCATGAGATAAACAATCCAATCGGCATTATCTTAAACAGGATTGAGTGCCTTGAGATGGAGGCAGCAGAGAAAAAGGTCGGCAAAGAGATAATGAATGATTTAAAGGTAATAAGCGAACATGCAAAAAGGGTGTCAAAGATTGTAGGCGGGCTCCTCGCTTTTTCAAGGCAGACAGCGCAGGATTCCAGACTTGAGCAGATAAATGTAAATGACATACTTGAAAAGGCGGTAATACTCTTTGACAGGATTGCCCTGCAAAAGGGCGTGCAGATAGAAAAGCGGTTTTATAACGGCCTTTCGCCGATAATGGGCGATTCACAGAAATTGGAGCAGGCAATGGTGAATCTTATTGACAATGCCCTTGACGCAACAGACAGGGGAGGCAGGATAATTGTAGAAAGCAGAAAGAAATTCAGAAATGACTACTTTGTCCAGATATTGGTTTCTGACACAGGATGCGGGCTCCCAAAGGAGAATCTGAGCAGGATATTTGACCCATTCTTTACAACAAAGGAAGTTGGAAAAGGGACAGGCCTTGGTCTTGCTGTCAGCTATGGAATAATCAAGGAGCATCACGGAAAGATAGAGGTTAAAAGCGAGGAAGGCAAAGGGTCATCATTTATAATAACAATCCCAACTGTTGCAGAGATATATTAGGGAAGCTGAAATGAACAATATATTTGTTATTGACGATGAACAGGACTTTTTAGAAAACTGCCTGAGGATAATAAAAAAGCAGGGGTATGAATGCCTGACTGAAAAAGATCCTGAAAAAGCAATTGAACGGATTGGAACAGAACGGCCTGACATTGTTTTGACAGATTTAAAGATGCCGAAGAAGGATGGCATAGAGGTCTTAAAAGAGGTAAAAAAGATAGCCCCTGAGATTATAGTCATCATGCTGACTGGCTATGCAACTGTTCAATCAGCAGTTGAGGCTATAAAGGAGGGGGCATTTGATTATATCCAGAAGCCGTTTTCAGCAGAGCAGCTCAGGGTTGTGATTGAACGGGCATTAAAACAAAAGAGGCTTGTTGAGGAAAACAGAAATCTCAGGATGCAGCTTGAGACAACCTACAACTTTGAGAATATTATTGGCACAAGCGAGGCGATAAGAGCCGTTCTTGAGATTGTAAAAAAGATTGCAAAGAGCGAGGCAAATATCCTGATACTCGGCGAGAGCGGCACAGGAAAGGAGCTGATTGCAAGGTGCGTCCATACTAACAGCAGCCGCATTAATAAGGCATTTGTGCCTGTTGACTGCGCATCCCTGCCAGAGAACCTGCTTGAGAGCGAGCTCTTCGGCCACGAGAAAGGCTCATTTACAGGCGCGCACATAACAAGGCCCGGCCTTCTGGAATTTGCAAATGCAGGCACCCTTTTTCTTGATGAGATCGGAGATTTGAGCATTAATCTTCAGGCAAAACTGCTGCGCGTGCTTCAGGAAAAGAATTTCAGGCGGATCGGAGGCAGAAAATTAATAGATGTTGATATGCGGCTCATTTCTGCTACAAACAGAGACCTGAAAGAGGCAATAAAGAAAAAGGAGTTTAGGGAGGAGCTTTATTACAGGATTGATGTTATTACAATAAATCTGCCGCCATTAAGAGACAGGCACGGCGATATTTCTTTAATCGCATATCATTATCTAAGGCACTTTGCAAATCTGAATAAAAAACCTATTGCAAGGATATCACCAGAGGCAATGAGGTTTCTTGAAGGCTTTCATTGGCCTGGAAATGTAAGGGAGCTGCAGAATGTAATTGAACGCGCTGTCTCATTCTGCGAGGGAGATACAATCACAGTCAATGACCTCCCGGATTACATTAAAGAAAAGATTGCAGATGTAATGGTAGAGAGGCATGAGATTTCATCAGGCCTTGAGTTTAAGAAGGCTAAGGAAAAGTGGCTTGAGTCATTTGAAAAGGAGTATTTAATTGAACTCCTTAATAGATGCGGCTGGAACATCTCCAAGGCAGCAAAGCTTGCAGGCGTAGACAGGAAGTCTATTCACAGGTGGCTGAAGAAGTATAAGATTGATGAAAAAAAATAAGCTCAGCTTATTTTTTTCTCTCCCTTTGCACGAGAGGGTCGGGAAGAGGGGTAATAAAGACAACCCTTTCTCTATTAAAAAAAATGGAAATGTGGTATAAAAGGGCAGTAGTTGGATCGGTTATGCTCATAGGATGAGGGATATAGAAGGGCTTTTTGTTTTGAGGCAGGCAAGGGGAAGCAGGGGTAAAGAGAGAAACATCAAAAAGCAAGATATGACTATATTGCCTTAATTTTGTTGGAATATATTGTTGGACAATAATTTATGAGTGAAAACCAGAATAATTATGCCTTTATAGACAGCCAGAATGTTAACCTTGCAATTCGTGACCAGGGATGGATTCTCGATTTTAGACGGTTTAGAAAATATCTTGAAGATAAATACAATATTAGCAAGGCCTTTATTTTTATCGGATATATTAATACGAACCAGAATCTATATACATCGCTGCAGAAAGACGGGTATATTCTTGTTTTTAAACCAACCCTGCATTTGCCAGATGGTAAGGCAAAAGGCAATGTTGATGCAGAATTAGTGCTTCACACAATGATAGAATACCCCAATTATGACAAAGCCCTTATTGTTTCAGGAGACGGTGACTTTTATTGTCTGGTGGATTATCTTAAGAGAGAAGATAAGTTGTTGAAATTAATGATTCCTAACAGGAACCGTTATTCGTCGCTGCTCAGGAAGTTTTCTCAAGAAATCGTTTTTATGAATGATTTAAGGGGCAAATTAGAGTATAAAAGGCAATAAAAAAGAGGCATTACCGCGGGACGGAACCCTTTGGATAGCCTCTCATCGTGATTCTAATAATATTATAACATATCATATTTTTCAGTCAAGTGTTTAATTAATCCTTGTTTCAGGGTTTATAAAACACAGTGGCTTTAAAAAAAGAGGGGAATGTGGTATAAAAGGGCAGTTAAAAGGTTACTTATAAATTGGATTGTGTAGTTTTAGTGGTGTCCTCTGGTATTTTAAACAGTTAAACGATGAAGCTGACTGATAACGAAATCCGTGACATAACAAAATACTTGGAAGAAGGCAAGCCGCTTCCTGATATGTATCGCTTTCTCCTGTTTGGCGAT
>CAKKRA010000033.1 GCA_919902475.1 Nitrospiria bacterium | reverse complement strand
GAAAAACCCAACAATCTCTGATTACACCGATAAAAGACAAGATTACACAGATTAAGGCTGTTGAAGACTTTTTCAACAGCCTGCTATTTTTTTAAAATGTCCTTATCTTTTCCTTTGACATCATCTCAATTTTTAAATAATATACCCGAAAAACTTACCTCTCCCCTTGTGGGAGAGGTAAATCATATTCCCCTCTCCCCATAGGGGAGAGGGATAGGGTGAGGGGGTAAAATGATACCAACCATAGAATGGAAAAACGGATTTGTAAATATGCTTGACCAGACAAAACTGCCGATTGAGATTGTGTATGCTGAATGCAAGGATTATCAGACTGTTGCAAAAGGCATAAAGGAGCTTTGGGTGCGCGGCGCGCCAGCGATAGGGATAGCCGCTGCAATGGGGATAGCATTGGGCGCGCAGAGGATAAAGGCAAAGAATTTTGACGCCTTTTATGAGGAGCTTATGCCAATATGCGAGCACCTTGCCTCAACAAGGCCTACTGCTGTGAACCTCTTCTGGGCAATTGAGAGGATGAAAGAATTTGTTAAAAAAAATAAAGGCGAGGATATTGAAGCCATTAAAAAGAAACTGATAGACGAGTCGCAGAAGATTTTAGATGAGGATATTGAGATTAATAAGGCAATGGGAAAATACGGCGCAGAGTTTATCAAAGACGGGGATACTATTTTGACGCACTGCAATGCAGGCGCATTGGCAACAGGAGGCTACGGCACAGCGCTCGGCGTTATCCGCGCTGCATGGGAGCAGGGCAAGAAAATAAATGTTTTTGCAGATGAGACAAGGCCGATATTACAGGGCGCAAGGCTTACTGCATGGGAGCTAATGCAGGACAAGATACCTGTTACACTGATAACAGACAATATGGCAGGCCACTTTATGAAAAAAGGGGTGATTGACATGGCCATTGTAGGCACAGACAGGACAGTTGCCAATGGCGATGTAGCAAATAAGATCGGAACATACTCTGTTGCAGTTCTATGCAAGGAACACAATATACCCTTCTATGTAGCAGCGCCGACATCAACAATAGACCTGTCTATTCCATCAGGAGAATTGATTCCAATTGAAGAAAGAAACCCGATTGAGATAACGCATATCTTTGGCAAGACACAGATAGCGCCTGATAATGTAAAGGTTGCAAACCCTGCGTTTGATGTTACGCCAGCAAAATATATCACTGCTATTATCACAGAAAAAGGCAGCTTCAGGCCGCGGGACATAAGGAAGCTTGGGGAAAAGGGAGTGGACTTGGAAAAGATAAGGATTAAGTAGAGGCGAACATATTCCTTATATATCCAACAAATGCCTGTTCTCTTTCAGCCATTTTCTATATTGTTCATAATCAGGCATTATTATCTTAACCTTATTCCAAAAATCTTTTAAATGATTCTTTTCTTCAATATGCGCCAGTTCATGTACAACCACATAATCAATCACCCTCAATGGCGCCATGATTAAACGCCATGTAAAATTCAGATTATCTTTAGCGCTGCATGAGCCCCACCGCCTTTGTGCATCTGATATCCTTATTTTATTGTATTTCAACCCATATAAAGAGGAATACCAATGCACCCTCTCTGATATCTTTTGATGCGCCTGCTCTTTGTACCACGCAATTAAAACCTCCTTAGCTGTATCCGCATGTTTGAGTGAAACAAAAAAGCCATTATTAAACGATATGGGCTTATCCAATACATCAACAAACTCAAGTTTATAAATATCTCCAAGATACAAAAACCCTTCTCCATTCACGAATTCCTTTGGAGCTGTTTTTTTGCATCTCTCCCTGACAAATTCCTGTTTTTCTTTAATCCAGAAACGCTTTTTGAATACAACCTTTTCAATAAAATCCAAAGGAGCGCGAAAAGGCGCACGCACAATCAAACTGGCGTCCCGCGCTATCTCAAGCGCTATAGTCCTTCGCTTTGTTCTAATGATTTTATCTATCTTAATTTCTGTCATCTTATTAAATCACCATGCAGATAATGAGCCTGTGCTGATTTTTCATATTTTCCTTGAAGCAGGGTTTAGCGTGGGGGGACCAGATTCTTTTTTCTCTGCCCTTTTTACAAAGCCTTGCTCATAGCGCTCTCAGAAGCCGTTGCTGTAAAAGGTCTTCGAAATTGCGCCTGCCGTCAAGGATAGCATGAGTAAAAACGGCTTTGTTTCTGATTTCATATATAATGCGGTATGGCTTGAAAAATATCTCCCTGAAATCTAATATCCCCCACCGTTGCATCTCAGGCGGGTGATTGCCCCGTGCAGGCATTGTTTCCAAAGACAGCATTGCCTTTTGTATGTTGTCAAGCAGGTTATCAGCCTTTGCCGGCGAGTCATTATTTGCTACATAACGGTAGATTGCATATAGGTCGTCTATAGCAACATTATCAATACGGACTTCGTATTTCATGGCTTCCCGGCAGAGCGAATTTTCTTTTTTAGATCAGCGAATGCCTGATGAATTGGTTTGTGCCTGCCCTCAAGCATATCCTTTCTCCCCATTGCCAGTATCTTCAGCATAGCCATGCTTTCGCGGTCTTTTTCATACTCCTTTATGTCCTGAATTATTACCCGCGCCTCTCCGTTTACGGTTACGACAACTGGATTGCCGGTTTCAGATATTTCACTGATTACCTCTGATGCGTGGGATTTAATATGGCTTATGGGTTTAACGGCTGTGCTCAGCTTCATCCCTTCCTCCTTATGGTTTAAATTAAGTCTTAATTATAGTCTATCAGATTTTGATGAAAAAGCAAGTGTTATTTAGCAGAGTTTGTAGAACAGAAGAAAATGGCCTGTGCTGATTTTTCATATTTTCATTGAAGCAGACTTTATCATGGGTGTAGGCCAGATCCACCTGACCTCCCTATTTTGTTTTTAAGTCCAAGAATTTTTTTAATGCTATATCCATTGAGATCAAGTCTTGGGGAGAAAGTCTGCCTAATTTCTTCAAAACAAGTGTTTGTTCAATAGTTGATATGGCAGGTTTAATAGCAGATGGCTTCAATAACCTAGCACCTTGCCAGTCTGCAATTAAGCATTCTCCTATTCCGATAGTTTTCTCTGTTTGGCTGGTGATTGCCATTATAACAATATCAGAGGAGAT
>CAKKRA010000032.1 GCA_919902475.1 Nitrospiria bacterium | reverse complement strand
TATTTTATACAGCCTTTTTTGTATTGCTTGTTCTTGTTTTGATTTATGCTGGGAAATTTGTAAAAAGACTTCCATCTAATGTTGTTAAAATAATCAGCTGGACAAGCACTGGAATCGGGGCTATAGGCTTTCTTCTGTGGTTTTTAAAAGGCGATGAGATTTATAAATATATTGCCCTCGGTTCTATAATACTATATTTTCTATTTTACAATTACGATTCTAAAAAGGGCTGAGCATAATCACCTCCTACTGCCGTGTGCAGAAAGAAAACCCTGCCTATGGACTTTGACCTATCTTCTGAACAGCAAATGATAAGAAATACTGTGAGGGATTTTGTTGACAAAGAGGTCATCCCTTCTGCAAGAGAAAATGATTTAAAAGAGAAATTTCCTTATGAACTTCTGAAAAAAATGGCGCCACTCGGCCTTCTCGGCGCACCTATCACACTTGAATATGGCGGCGCTGGCCTTGATTATATAAGCCATGCCATTATTACAGAGGAGATTGGCAGAGGATGCTCATCCCTCCGTACAACCTTATCAGTACAAATTTCTCTCGTTGAGCTCACCATCCTTAAATGGGGAACTGAAGAACAAAAGAGAAAATACCTTCCTAAATTATGCAAAGGCGAGATGCTCGGCTGTTTTGCCTTAACTGAACCAGAGGCAGGCTCTGATGCATCCAATCAATCTACCACTGCTGTTTTAAAAGGCAATGAATGGATAATCAACGGCGCAAAGATATGGATATCAAATGGTACAGTTGCTGATATTGCAATAGTCTTTGCACAGACAGATAAATCCAAAAAGCATAAGGGCATTACTGCCTTTTTAGTTGAAAAGGGGATAAAGGGTTTTACAGCAAATAAGATTACAGGAAAGCTCGGACTCCGCTCATCTGATACTGGCGAGCTTGTTTTTGATGATTGCAGGGTGCCAAAAGATAGTCTGCTTGGTCAGATCGGCGATGGCTTTAAAATTGCCATGTTTGCCTTAGACAATGGCAGATACAGTGTTGCGGCAGGTTGTGTTGGCATAATTCAGGGATGCCTTGATGCATGTGTAAAGTATGCAAAACAGAGGCAGCAGTTTGGAAAACCTATCGGAGGCTTTCAGTTGATTC
>CAKKRA010000031.1:471-2107 GCA_919902475.1 Nitrospiria bacterium | reverse complement strand
AGGCAAGCATTGAAAAGGTAAGCGCCTTTCCAATTGAAAGGGCAATACATACTTTACAAAGGTCATTAAAAGAGAATGGATTTAAGCCTGATATTTACAGAGACTACATAAATGTTATGAAAGGCTATTCAGAGGCGAAGGGAAAGGCGCATTTTATTGAGGTAGAAGATATAAAAGCCGGGATGAATCAGCTATTGGATAAACACCTTGTGCAGGCAGGTGGCACATACAAGATTGTTACTTATCTTTATCCGAGCAAGGATGCATGGAATCAGGGTCTTTTAATGAAGCTTGAGAATAATCTTGGCAATATTGATCCACAGTTAAAGATTACTGGTGTAGATGTTGTTGCATCAGAGTTAAAGAGGCTCATTGAAGAGGAAACAGTATGGGTAACCCTCCTTGCATATTCTGCTGTATTTGTGCTGGTTTTTTTAGATTTTCGTTCATTAAAAAGAACAATAATAGCGCTCATGCCGCATATAATAGGTATTATCTGGATGATGGGGGTCATGGAGGTTTTAGGCATGAAGCTGAATTATATGAACATTGCTATTGTTCCCCTTATTGTTGGCATGGGTATAGATAACGGTGTGCATATCCTCCACAGATATTTTGAAGACGGCCGTCAAGATATTCCAAACACAATCTTCCATACCGGCCGTGCAGTTGTAATGTGTACTGCTACGACAATGGCAGGCTTTGGCTCGCTTGTATTTTCAAGATACGGCGGCCTCTCCAGCATGGGCGCTGTTGCAAATATCGGCATGATAACATCCCTTATTGCAGCTATTGTAGTGCTTCCAGCATTGCTTAAAATATGGAAGGTTTGATTATGTTATTTATTAAACGAATAAGATTTCATGGAAGGGGAGGCCAAGGGGCAAAGATTGCAAGCAGGGTGCTTGGAAGCGCTGCATTTTATGAAGGGTACTATGCGCAGGACTTCCCATTATACGGCGCTGAAAGAAGGGGAGCGCCAATAGCTGCATTTACACGGATATCTAATGAACCCATCCTTGAAAGGGGAATAATCTCTGAGCCTGATATTGTAATAATCATTGACGAGACGCTTCTCAATGACCCTATTGCAATGCCATTATCTGGAGTTAAGGAAGGGGGTGTTGTTTTTATAAATACAACCTATCAAACTGATAAAGCAAAAGCAAGATATAAAATTTCAGCCAATGTCATTACCCTTGATTTAACAAAGATAGGGATTGACATGCTCGGCGCGCCAGTGCTAAGTGCCCTCGCAGGCAGCGTTGGTGCAAGGATTTTGGGACTTAGCGCAGATTCCTTAAAAAAGGCAGTAGAAAAAGAGATATCCGAAATAATAACAGACAGGGTATTAATAGAAAAGAATATTGATGCAGCATTATATTGCTTTAATGCAATCAGTCCAATAGAGATAAACTTGTCCCCGCATGTCTTAAGCGGGGAAGAGACAACTGCTGTGCAAAAAGGAAGCCCTGTTATTTCTGTTCCATTTGAGCCAGCAATAATCTCAAGCCCTGCTATAAATGCCAAGGCAAATACGCCATTGAGAAAAACAGGCAACTGGCGTTTGTTTAAACCAGTCTGGGATCATGAAAAATGCACAAAGTGTATGATGTGCGTTGTAAGCTGCCCTGAC
>CAKKRA010000031.1:0-461 GCA_919902475.1 Nitrospiria bacterium | reverse complement strand
TCCAAATACAAGCTATGAAAACTGCAAGGGCTGTCTTATATGCATTGAGGTCTGTCCTTCAGAGGCAATAGAAGCAGTCCGTGAGGTTCATGCAGGGTAAGGATTGTTGACAAACAGACGCTAATATTAGACTGCTTGACGAAATCTAATGCCTCTGGTAAGATGTTTTATCATGCAGGTATTAAAAAAACACATAATAAGCGATGAAGAACGCAAGAGCATCGTTCAAAACATATCAGCATTTTTAGAGAATGAAAGCGCTGTTTCTTTTGCCTATATATATGGTTCATTTATTGAAGATGATGGTTTTAATGATATAGATATAGCTGTGTATATTGACGAGTCTGTTATTAAAAAGGAGAGTCTGTTTGACTGCCAGCTTGACATGGGGGTTAAGCTTGAAAACAAATTAAACAGCTACCCTGTAGACTGCAGAATACTAAATATAGCTCCTCTTTCAT
>CAKKRA010000030.1 GCA_919902475.1 Nitrospiria bacterium | reverse complement strand
AACCTCTTCGTATGCGGCTTCGTATGAGTTGAGCTTCTTGCCGCTTCTCTTTGAAACAACCCTGTCAAGGCATGCGCTTGACACGACGCCTAACCCGCCTTCCTTGGCAACAGCGCTTGCGAGGGGATAGAGGGAAATCCCAACACCCAGACCTCCCTGAATGATGGGAAGAGGAATAGCTTTACCTTTTATAATCAACTGAGAAAACATTTATTGAATCAATTTCCTTATCTTAATCTTTAATATTTTACACTATACAGGCGTAAAAAGATATAGCTTTTAATAAAAAGGACATATAGGGTCGCTCATTTAGGGGGTTCTTGTCAAGGGGAAAACTATCCGATAGCGAAAAAAGCCCTTTTTCTCGTAAATATTGCCAAGCTATCATCACAGGCGTCTTTGCGTCCAGTTTTATCTTATGGTATTGTAAATCTCGCCCTTTTTGCCATTTCTTCTATCTCTTTTTTTTTCTCATCATATCCACTTCTCCCCATCACGGCATAGGTCAGAACCTTTCCCTCTTCCACACCGGGCTGGTCAAAGGGGTTTATGCTGTAAAGCCCTCCTGAAAATGCAGTCTGAACCTCAAACATATATAATAGGGCGCCTATTGTATAAGGCGAAACTTCTGATAATGTAATCCTGCTGTTTGGCCTGCCATTCTTTGTTAATGCGAGCTCTGTTGCTGTCTGCTCTGCATGGATAAGCTCATTCATGGTTCTGCCGCCGAGATATGAAAGGGAATCGTTGTCAATTGATACACGAGGCATCAGAATTTCATTTCTAAACTTTTCTACACGGATAAAGGTAATGGTCTTATCATTCGGGCCTTCCATATATAATTGTATCTGCGAATGTTGGTCATTTGTGCCAATAGCCTTTACAGGTGTCTGTCCTGTATTAATCACCTTTCCATCAATGGTATTTTTCTTTCCAAGACTCTCTGCCCAAAGCTGGCAGAACCACCCGCCGATTTCATCCAATGCGTCTGCATAGCTCATTAATACTGTAATATTCTTTCCTCTGACAGTTGCGGCAATATATTGCAAGACTGCGCTCATATATGCAGGATTCTCCCGGACATTTTCTGATTTGCATAGATTGTCCATATACGCTGCACCGTCAAGAAGCTGCTTGATATCTACCCCAATCACTGCTGCAGGAAAGAGGCCGACAGGCGTGAAAACAGAAAACCTGCCGCCAACTTTTTCCGGCACCTCAAAGGACTTATATCCCTCTGTTTCAACAAGCCTTCGCAACGAGCCTTTTTTGGAATCTGTTGTGGCAATGATATGCCTTTTTGCATTTTCCTTTCCAACTGCTTCAACAAGCCTCTCCCTTACAAGCAGAAAATTTGCCATTGTCTCTGATGTAGAGCCAGATTTGGTAATTACATTAAAAACAGTCTTCTTTAAATCTATTGCATCAAGAACTGCATTTAAACTGTCAGGGTCAACATTCTCAAGAAAATATATCTTTGGACAGCCTTTTCTTTTCTCTTTTGGGAGTTCATTATAGTATGGCGGGTTCAGCGCCTTGTGCAAGGCCTTTGGGCCGAGTGATGAGCCGCCTATGCCTATCAGAACAAAATTCTCAAACCCTGTCTTAATCTCTTCTTCTGCCTTTGAGATACTGCCAATATCCTGATAAGGCAGGTCAAAGAAGGGCAGTATTCCATCTTTTCTTTTTGACTTTAAATCTTTATCAATCAGCTTAACCTTGTCCTGCAGGCTTTCAATCTCACTTCTTTTTATGCCATCATCCTCGCCAATGGCATCTGACATCATATTTGTAAAATCAAAAGATATGTTCAATGGCCTCTCCTCGTTTATTTCTTGCTAAGTTTATCAGAAAAACAGCCTGTATGCCACAAAAATTCTCAATTAATATTTGGTTGCAATTTCGCAGGTATAGTGGTATAAAAAGCGCTTAAGGAGGTATTATAATGCTGACTAAAAATAAAATATTGATGTTGATATTCTTATTATTTCTTATCATCCCCTCTGCCTGCACCTATCTTCTTGGTCCAGAGGAAGGCGGTATAACGCCGTCGGCCGGCAGCACAACACCCTATGTAATATTTACAAACCCGCCGAATGGCCAGGCAAATGTGCAGAGAACAGGCTCTTTTATGGTTCAGGTAGAATTTAATATGGAGATGAATCCGGGTAGCGTCAATTTTATGATGACAACAGGAGGCGCGCCTGTTTCAGGCTCCATCTACTGGGTCGGCTATAAAATGATCCAGTTTATTCCGCACACAATATTAATGCCAAATACTACTTATGAATGCACAATAACAGCAGGAAGGTCATCATCCGGCTTTCTATTAACACCGCTTCCGCTCACATGGAAGTTTACAACAGGATTTTGAGGCAGAGGTAGAAATGTAGTTATTAGAAAATCTCCCCTTGCCCCTCTTTGCTAAAGAGGAGTAACACACCCCTTAATCCCCTCTTGATAGAGGGGAAATTCCACCCTTTGGAAAAGGGAGGTTAGGAGGGATTTTGCAAATATCAAGTCTGTAGGCACGGTTTTAACCGTGCCTTTTGCACGAATAAATTCGTGCCTACAAAAGCCGCAAGAAAAAGGAGTGCTGTTTCATGTTAAAAAAAGAGCGTTACAATGTTGCTGTAGTCGGCGCAACAGGCGCGGTAGGTCAGGAAATGATTAACATACTGGAAGAGAGAGGTTTTCCAGTTGCTAATCTTTCGCTGTATGCCTCTGAAAGGTCTGCCGGCAAAAAACTTGGCTTTCAGGATAAAGAGATTCTGGTCAAAAAACTCACAACAGATTCCTTTAAAGGGATTGATATAGCCCTGTTCTCTGCAGGCGCGAGCAGGAGCCTGGAGTTTGCGCCCATTGCTGCAAAGGCAGGGGCAGTTGTTATTGACAACAGCAGCGCCTTCAGAATGGATCCCAATGTCCCCCTTGTTGTTCCAGAGGTAAACAGACATGCCATATTCAGGCACAACGGCATAATTGCAAACCCAAACTGCTCAACAATTCAGATGGTGGTTGCATTGAAACCAATACATGACGCAGTAAAAATAAAAAGGATTGTTGTAACCACATTCCAGTCTGTTTCAGGCACAGGCATGAAGGCAATGGATGAACTTATGGAGCAGACAAAGGCTCTGCTTAATTTTAAAGAGGCAGAATGCAAGGTCTATCCGCACCAGATTGCATTCAACTGCCTTCCGCATATAGATGCCTTCCTTGACAATGCCTATACAAAGGAAGAGATGAAGATGGTG
>CAKKRA010000029.1 GCA_919902475.1 Nitrospiria bacterium | reverse complement strand
GAAAACGAAACAAGCCTTAAAAGGGCAGGGGAGATATTATTAAACAGATTGGGCTGCGATGCGCTCCTTATTACAAGAGGGGAGCACGGCATGAGCCTCTTTGAGAATAGCGGCCATATAACACATATACCAACAGTTGCAAAAGAGGTGTATGATGTTACAGGCGCAGGCGATACAGTTGTGGCAGCGCTTTCTCTTGCCATGGCAGCAGGCGCTTCTATAAAAAAGGCTGCTGTTATTGCAAATTATGCTGCCGGCATTGTTGTTGGCATTGTCGGCACTGCTGCTGTAACAAAGAAGGAGCTTGAAAGGGTATTAAAAGGCGATTCTGCATGAAAGTGGTTGGCATTATCCCGGCAAGATATAATTCAAGCAGGTTTAAGGGAAAGGCACTTGCAGATATATGCGGCAAGCCGATGATACAGCATGTTTATGAGCAGGCAAAAAAAGCAAGGTTATTGGATAATTTGATAGTTGCTACTGATGACAGAAGGATATATAATACAGTAATAAATTTTGGCGGCAAGGCTGTTCTTACAAAGATACATAGCTCTGGCACTGACAGGATTGCAGAGGTTGCAGAAAAAATTCAGGCAGATATAATTGTAAATATTCAGGGTGATGAACCTTTAATCTCAAGCATGATGATTGATAGTGCAGTAAGTCATTTCAAGAAGGATAAATCTGCAGTCATGGGGACAATGAAAAAAGAGATTACCTCAATTGAAGAAGCGCTTAACCCGAATATCGTAAAGGTTATAACAGATAATGATAATAATGCCATATATTTTTCACGGCTTCCGATTCCGTTTCTTCGTGATGAAAATAATCCCCCCTCACCCCCCTTTAGTAAAGGGGGGAAGTTTTTAAGTCCCCCTTTGAAAAAGGGGGATACAGGGGGATTTTCATATAAAAAGACCTATTATAAACATATAGGCCTTTATCTTTACAGAAGGCCGTTTCTCCTGAAATTTTCAAAGATGAAACAGACGCCATTGGAGAAAATGGAAAGATTAGAGCAGTTGAGGGCATTGGAAAATGGTTATAAGATAAAGGTCTATGAAACTAACTATGATACAATCGGGGTTGATACGTCAGAGGATCTGAAGCAGGTTAAAAAAATGATTTGTAAGGGGAGAAAAAAATAATGCCAAAGTTCATCTTTGTTACTGGCGGTGTTGTTTCGTCGCTCGGAAAAGGGCTTGCATCTGCATCAATAGGCAGCCTTCTTGAGAGCAGGGGGCTTAAGGTTACCTTCTTAAAATTAGACCCTTACATAAATGTTGACCCCGGAACAATGAGTCCGTATCAGCATGGCGAGGTTTATGTTACAGATGACGGCGCTGAGACAGACCTTGACATAGGCCACTATGAGAGATACACAAGCGTTACAATGCTAAGAAAGAATAATTACACAACAGGCAAAATCTATCATAATGTAATCTCTAAAGAGAGAAAGGGTGATTATCTCGGCGGAACAGTTCAGGTGGTGCCGCATATTACTGATGAGATAAAAAAATGCATAAGGGATGCTGCTAATAAAAAGGATGTTGTAATTGTTGAAATCGGCGGGACAATCGGCGATATAGAAAGCCTGCCCTTTCTTGAGGCAATAAGGCAGTTCAGATTTGATGTCCCAAACAGGGATGCCCTGTACATACACCTGACCCTTGTGCCATATGTGAATGCTGCTGATGAATTAAAGACAAAGCCTACACAGCACAGTGTGAATAAGCTGAGAGAGATTGGTATCCAGCCTGATATATTATTATGCAGGGCAGACAGGCCTATCCCTGATTCAATGAAGGCAAAGATAGCCTTATTCTGTAATGTCCGGAAAGAGGCAGTCATAACAGCAAGGGATGTAGAGACAATCTATGAGGTGCCTTTAAATCTGCATCAGGAGGGATTAGATGATGCAATAGTCAGGCAGTTAAATTTAAAGACAAAGAAACCTGATTTGAAAAAGTGGGAGGAGATTGTCAGAAAAATAAAAAACCCTATTCATAGAGTAAATATTGCTGTAATAGGAAAATATATTGACTTAAAGGACTCATACAAAAGCCTGTCAGAGGCATTACATCACGGCGGCATTGCAAGTGATTCAAAGGTTGCTATCAGTTGGATTGATGCAGAGGATGTAGAGGAAAAGGGAGCAGAATTTTTTTTACAAGGGATAGACGGTGTCTTAATTCCAGGCGGGTTTGGCAAAAGGGGAATAGAGGGAAAGATTGAATCAATTAGATATGCAAGGGAAAACCGTATACCCTTTTTTGGGATATGTCTTGGCATGCAGTGCGCTGTAATTGAATTTTCAAGAAACATTGTAGGTCTTAATAAGGCAAATAGTTCAGAGTTTGATAAAAAGGCTCCTCATCCAGTAATCTATCTTATGCCTGGTCAGAGGGGAATAAAGGAAAAGGGCGGCACCATGAGGCTCGGCGCATATCCATGCATTATAAAGAAGAATACCCTTGCTTATAAAGCATATAAAAAGACAAATATCTCTGAGCGGCACAGACACAGATATGAGTTTAATAACAAATACAGAGAGGCATTAACAAAAAAAGGGATGATTATAAGCGGCACATCGCCTGATAATAAATTGGTTGAGATTATTGAGTTATCAAATCACCCATGGTTTGTTGGTTCCCAGTTTCATCCGGAATTTAAATCAAGGCCATTAGACCCTCATCCTCTTTTTAAAAATTTTATAAAGGCAGCGTTAGAAAACAAAACTATGATTATAAAGGCAGAAGAGGAGGCATTTGTCAGTGAGGGAGATTAAAATTAATGGAATAAGAATTGGAAATGGCAACCCTCTTTTGCTTATTGCGGGTCCTTGTGTTATTGAATCTGAAAGAGAATCCTACAATACTGCAAAGAGGTTAAAAGAGATTACTGCTGAACTTAATATTCCCTTAATATTTAAATCCTCTTATGATAAGGCGAACAGGACATCTATTGATTCACCGAGGGGGCCCGGACTTAAAAAGGGGCTAAAGATATTAAAAAAGATAAAGGATAAACTGAATCTGCCGATATTATCTGATGTTCACAGCAAGGACGAGATTAAGGAGGCTGCTAATGTCCTTGATGTAATACAAATACCTGCATTCTTATGCAGGCAGACAGACTTTGTAATTGCTGTTGCAAAAACAAAGAGGCCAGTGAATGTAAAAAAGGGACAGTTTTTGTCGCCATGGGACATAAAAAATATTATAAAAAAGATTGAATCAACAGGCAATAAAAATATACTCATCACTGAAAGAGGCTTTAGTTTTGGCTATAACAACCTTGTTGCAGATATGCGCTCTATTCCAATAATGAGGCAATTCGGCTATCCAGTTGTCTTTGATGCAACGCACAGCGTCCAGCTTCCAGGCGGCGCAGGGACATCCTCTGGCGGCCAGAGGGAGTTTGTAGCTCATCTTGCAAGGGCTGCTGCTGCTGTTGGATGTGATGGAATCTTTATGGAGGTTCATCCAAGCCCTGACAAGGCGCTTTGCGATGGGCCGAACATGATAAATCTTGATAATCTGTTTTTAATCTTAAAGCAGTTAAAGGAGATTGATAATCTGGTAAGGAGATTTAATTTAAAATAGATATGAATAACAATGACAAACAAAAGATAATAAACAGGGCAAAGAAGGTCTTAAAAATAGAGACAGATGCCCTGAATGCGCTGATAAACAGGATTGATAATAATTTTGTCAATGCCGTTGAGATACTTTACCATTGCAGGGGCAGGGTGGTTGTAACAGGGATGGGCAAATCAGGGATTATTGCAAAGAAGATCGCTGCGACCCTTTCAAGCACTGGAACACCAGCTTTATATCTTCACCCTGCAGAGGGCATACACGGCGACCTTGGAATGGTAACAAGGGACGATGTTGTAATCGCTATCTCAAACAGCGGCGAAACGCCTGAGATTGTATCGCTTCTTCCATTCTTGAAAAGGTTCGGTGTAAAGCTGATTGTAATGGCTGGCAAAGAAAGATCAACTTTGACAAAAATGGGTGACGTAACCATAAATGTTGGTGTTAAGGAGGAGGCCTGTCCATTTAATCTGGTTCCAACTGCAAGCACCACTGCTGCCCTTGCAATGGGAGATGCAATATCAGTTTCCTTGCTTGAAAAAAGGGGATTTAATAAGGAAAAGTTTGCGCTCTTTCATCCCGGCGGCAGTATCGGCAAAAAGCTGATTTTAAAGGTCAGCGATGTAATGCACAAAGGCAAAGACATACCTGTTGTTTCAGAGGATGCGTTAATGAAGGATTTAATATTTGCAATGACATCAAAAAAACTCGGCATTACAACCGTTGTTAATAAAAATAAAAAACTTGTCGGGGTATTTACAGACGGCGATTTAAGAAGGCTTCTTGAAAATGAAACAGATATCTTTGGCAAGAGGGCAGGGGAGATAATGATTAGAAGGCCTAAGGCTGTAGCTGCTGACACTCTGGCTGCAAAGGCAGTAGAGATTATGGAGAGACATTCTATTACTGCACTGCCTGTTGTTGATAAGAGGAATAATGTAGAGGGTATTATTCACCTTCACGATTTGTTAAAGATAGGGGTAGTATAGATCTTGAAAAAAAAGAGGCTTTCAATAACAGAATTAAAGAAAAAGGCTGAGAAGATAAAACTTATTATTCTGGATGTTGACGGGGTATTAACTGACGGCAAGATAGTTTACGACAGCGAAGGCAGGGAGATAAAGGCATTTAATATTCATGACGGCCACGGTATAAGACTTTTGCATGATGCTGGCATAAGCGTTGCGATAATAACCGGTCGACAGTCAAAGGTTGTGGAAATAAGGGCGTCTGAACTTGGCATTACAGATGTCTTTCAAAAAGCCCATTATAAAAATAGTGTTTATCAAGAACTTCTTAAGAAATATAATTTGAAGGATGAGAACGCTGCCTTTGTTGGAGACGACTTGATTGATCTGTCAATATTAAGGTCAGTTGGCTTTGCAGTTGCAGTTTCTAATGCTGTTGATGAGGTCAAGGAGTACGCTCACATGGTTACAAAAAAAGCTGGCGGTGAAGGAGCTGTGAGGGAGGTAATTGATTTTATAATAAAGGCGCAAGGGAAATGGGACAGGTTGATAGAGGGTTATACCAGATTGATGAGCAATGATGCATTTTAAAAAGAGATTTATAAGAGGTGTAATTTATTATGGGTTAAGAATAGTGGTTTATATTGCATCCGGAATCCCCATGAAAACTGGGTTAAGGATTAGTGAATTTCTTGGAAAACTGGTATACTATATCTTTAAAAGAGAGAAAAAAAAGACAATTAGAAACCTTAAGGCGGCCTTTCCAGAAAAGAACGAAACTGAAATAAGGTCTATTGCAATAGGCTGTTTTGAAAATCTTGGCAAAGGGCTCTTTGAACTGATAAATTTACCTAAGCTCAATAAAGATAATCTAAATAAGATTGTTAAGATAGAAGGGGAAGATTATGTTAAAGAAGCGCTTTTAAAAGGAAAGGGTTTTATTTTTGTAACAGGACATATTGGAAACTGGGAGCTTATGGGAGCAGTCTTTGGCATAAAGGGCTACAAGGTAAATGTAATTGCAGCGCCGCTTTACGATAACAGGATAAATGAACTGCTGATAAGGCAGAGGGCAGTACATAACGTAAGGGTAATTTTAAGAGGTTCTCATAATATAAAAAGGGAGATAATAAAGGCGTTGCATAATAATGAATCTCTATCAATGCTGATAGATCAGGATACAAAGGTGCCCGGGGTTTTTGTAGATTTTTTTGGCAGGCAGGCTTATACACCATTGGGCGCTGCATCAATTGCCTTAAGAACAGGATCCCCTGTATTAATGGGTTTTATCACAAGACAATCTGATAATACCCACAAAATAACAATTGGTCCGACATTAAACCTGATTAATACAGGAGACAGGGAATCTGATATAAGAGAGAATACGTTATTATTTACAAAGATAATAGAGAAACAGATAAGAAAAACCCCTGAGCAATGGGTTTGGATGCACAACAGATGGAAGAAACAGCCGGAAAAACACAACTGAAGGAATATTTCTTGAATACGCCAAATCTTCTTACAATTTTAAGGATACTCTTAATACCCATTTTTATTATCCTTTATCTTGAGCCTACATCAAACAGAACATTTGCGGCTGCATTGGTTTTTGCATTTGCTGCAATAACAGACTGGCTTGACGGCTATTTAGCGCGCAGTCGAGGACAGATTACAAAGCTTGGAAAATTATTAGACCCGATAGCAGATAAGCTTTTAACAATTACAGGCCTTGTTTTATTAGTAGGACATCAAAAGATTGCGGTATGGATAGTCATACTTTTAATAAGCAGAGAGGTTGTAATAACAGGACTTAGGGCAATTGCCGCTTCATCAGGAACAATAATACAAGCAGACTTCTTGGGAAAACAAAAGATGTTATTTCTCACTGCAGCGATTATGCTGCTGATTCTTGATTATAATGGAATAGGGACCGCACTTATATGGATGGCTCTAATCTTTTCTTTATTTTCTGGTATCCAGTATTTTGTTAGGTTCTGGAAAAAGATTGCGCTATGATTTATATTAAATTGGTATTTCTTATATTGTCTTATTTGCTCGGCTCAATACCCTTTGGGCTTGTGCTTACAAGATATTATGCCGGCATTGATATCAGGACAAAGGGGAGCGGGAATATTGGATTTACAAATGTTTTAAGGGTTGTCGGCAAAAAGGCGGCCTTTTTAACCTTAGCAGGTGATGCATTAAAAGGGTTTCTATCAGTTGTAGCGGCAAAACTCCTTTTTGATGATAATAATCTTGCCGCTGCTGCAGGAATAATTGCTGTAATCGGCCATGATTTTCCGGTCTTTCTGCGATTTAAAGGAGGCAAGGGTGTTGCAACGAGCTTTGGCGCTTTATTCGGATTGATGCCATATGCAGGCTTTTTTACGCTTGTAATTTGGCTAACTGTTTTTTATTTATGGAAATATTCGTCGCTTGCTGCAATTACTTCTTATCTGATGCTGCCGTTCATAATAGTTTTTTTTGATTTTTCATCAACTAATATTGTCTTTGCACTGCTTATAGCAACATTGCTGCTTATAAAACATGTCCAAAATATAAAAAGATTATTAAAAGGCACAGAAAGCAAGATAGGCAATAATAAGAGGGTTGATATTAATGCAGCTTAGAATTATTAAATTTCTTTTGTTCCTTCTTCTTTTTATTTTCTGGAATAACTTTTCATTTGCAGAAACAACCTCTACAGAGATTGAGACATTACAACCTAAGACAGCTTCACAAAAATCTGAAGATGTAAGGGTTATAAAGATTGGAGATGCAGCACAGGATATTGAATTAAAAAAGATCGACACTGAATGGGGTATTGCAAGAAACCATCTAAAAAACAATGATATTAATAATGCCATTGCATCACTTGAAAAGATCAAAAAACTTCGGAAAGAAGCAAGCCTCCAAAACTTAGAAAATATTACCGCGGTCCTTTTAAGAAAAGTTAGGATATTATTAACAGAGTCAAGGCTTAACGAAGCCATCTATCTTTCCAATATTGCCATAGAACTCTCGCCGGATTTTTATCCTGCATACTATACGCAGGGGAAAATCTTGTGGAAAAATAATAAGATTTCTGCAATTAGCAGCTATATCACAGGTTTTAAAACCGCTTCAGCTGATTTTGTGCATACCTTTGTACGAATCGGAGATTTCTTTATCATTGGAACAACGGCATTCCTTTTTAGTGTATTTATATTCTTTATAATAACAATTATAAAATATTTTCCTTTGCTAAAGCATAATCTACAGGAGGTTACTGACAGCCCATATCTTCAGCCTTATCTGACCTTTATCCCTTGGTTAATACTATTATTGCCTCTCTTAATTTTTGGCCTGTTAATAGCCTTCTTTATGTGGACTATCCTTTTATGGCTTTATCTAAACAATAAAGAGAGGGTTATTATATTTCTGTTTATTTTGTTTGTTGCGTATTCGCAAACAATTTTTTCGCATTACAGCATCTTCTTAACAACAAGAGAGGCATCTGCCCTGAATGCAATAATAAAGATTGAAAAGGGTTACTGGAATAATGAGATATATGAGGAATTGATTGAAACTATAAAAAAAGACCCCACAAACAAGGGGGCATTTTATGCGCTTGGAATATTGGATAAAAATATGAAGGAATATGAAAAGGCTATTGCCCATTACCAGAGGGCAACTGTTATAGACCCTAATTTTGCAAAGGTATATACTAATCTTGGAAATATTTATTTTTTGCAAAAGGATTATGAGAGGGCGATAGAAAATTACAAAAAGGCGATAGAGAAAGACAATACTCTTATCTCCGCATATTTTAATCTAAGCCAGACTTACAGAGAGAGGTTTAATTTTGTAGAAGGTGAAAAGGTCTTTCAGGCGGCGAGAGTCAAAAACCCTGATTTGATTAATTATTATGTTGATTTGATCCGTAATAACCCGCTGCAGCTAATTATTGACGAGGGCATCTCTTTTAATGACATTTTTGTTCAGGCGTTCAAATATCCGGAAAATCATGAGGCATATGTCCCCGGAATTTGGAATATCTTTGAAAAAAGGATAAAAATAGAAGATACAATTAAATATGTTATTATCCTTTGTTCTTTAATATTCCTTTTGTTTCTTTTGAAAAAGAGTGTTCCAACAGCAGCATACTGCAGGGAATGCGGCAAGGTCATCTGCCCAAAATGCCACAGGTCTCTGCTTTATAAAGGACTCTGCTCGCAATGTTTAAGGACATTTGCTCAATTTGACGGGATTGTTAAAAAGGAGCAGGTTGAACAACTTGTGACATTTAATAGGTTTCAAAAAAGGGATGCATTAATTATGCAGATATCATCATTAATCGTTCCTGGGGCAGGGCATATTTACTATGGCATGACCTTTAAAGGTTTCACTTATGCCTTTTTTTTTATTTTTTCAATAATTTACTTATTACTCGGCAATAAAATGATATATGCAGAGAATTTCTTTTACTATGAAAGCGATATAATACACAAGACAGCTATCTTTGTTTTTTTAATTATAATATATTCACTATCGTTTTATAAGATTTATAAAATCAAGAACAGGGGTTAATTATGGCATTAGAAGGTGCGATCTCAGATTTTGGATTGGCAGATATTTTTCAGCTTATAAGCCTTCAAAAAAAATCAGGTGAACTGATGCTTACAAGTAATGAAATATCCGTAACTGTCCTGTTTGAAAATGGAATGATTGTCGGCGCTGAAACCACCAGCAGGGAGGAGCCTGACAGGATTGGAAGGATACTTGTAAGAACAAAAAAAATATCAGAAAAACAACTAAAAGATATTCTTAAAACCCAAAAGAAAAAGGAAAAAAGGGTGGGTAATATTCTTCTTGAGGCTGACTTAATAAACGAGAGCGAGTTAAAGGAGGTTTTGCAATTACAATTAGCTGAAACAGTGCTTCAATTATTTGCATGGAAGGAGGGCAAATATAGTTTTAATCAAATTGAGGTTTCATATGATAAGGATTTAATAACTCCTTTAAATACTGAGTTTATATTAATGGAAGGCATAAGGATGCTTGATGAATGGCCTTTAATTGAAAAAAATATACCTTCCCTTAAAATTGTCTTTATAAAAACAGATGATAATTCTCGAAAATCAAAGGGACTTTCAGATGCTACGGGTTTAGAAGATATATTCCTTGGTTTTGACAATGATTCAAGCGGCTCTTTTTCAAAGGAAGAGGATATAGTATTAAATCTTATAGACGGGGCTCGTGATGTTCAGGAAATAATTGATTTAAGCAAATTAGGCCACTTTGAAACATGCAAAATACTCTCAAATTTTTATACAAATGGTGTTATTAAAAAGTTAAGAGAACAGACAGCCGGCAAAGCAAAACTCAATATCCTTAATGAACTTAGAGAGTCTCTTGCGCCTTCTTTAAAATACTTAAATTATACCGTAATTATTCTAATTTTAATATATCTAGCATTTTATTTCAGATTAACAGAGAGTCTGGCTGTTAATTATTACGCTTACAAGGAAGGCTCTGGTTATCTGAACGAGCATGTTGCAAAGAGCAGGATTAGCAGTATAAGATTTGCCATAGAGACCTATTACTATGAAAATGGAGATTACCCAAAAAACCTTAACACGCTTTTTGAACAGAAATTTCTATCTAAAAGAGATTTAATTGACCCATGGGGCAGGGAATATGTTTATGAGCTGATTTCTTCAAAGTCTTATAAGCTTCAATCATTAGGAAAGGATGGCACAAAAGGAACATCGGATGATGTTTCTTAAAGTTTACATAAGATACATTATCAGACATTATGATATTAAGCGCTGAAATAGTCCTGCCAATATCAAGACCGCCGATTTACAATGGCGCAGTCCTGATAAGAAATGAGAAAATTGAAGAAATAGACACTAAAGAGCGTTTATTAGCCAAATATAAGAACGAAGAATATCTGAATTTAAAGGAATCTGTTTTAATGCCAGGGCTTATCAATCTTCATGCGCATCTTGAACTGACAGCCCTCAAAGGCTCAATTATAAATAAAAATAACCCGGTGGTACCCTCTGAAAAAACAGATATTGTAAGCTGGATACTTGCTCTGATTGAATCAAAGAAAAAGTCTTCAAGGAATGAACTTAGCTCTGGCATAACAATTGGGATTAAGGAGGCCATATCAACGGGCACAACAACAATAGCAGATTTAACAACAAGGAATACAATATATTCCACTTCTGTCTTTGGGGAGAGCTTTTATGCAATTAAGGAGGCGAAATTAAGAGGTTTTGTATTTATTGAGATATTGAATTTTGACAGCTCTGCTGCAGTTACATATTGGAATGATACGGAAAAGGTAATTGAACAAATAAGAAAAGATGAGGGTTCGCTGACATCTATTGGCATCGCGCCTCATTCAATATATTCTGTTTCTTCAAAGCTATTAAAAATTGCAAGGGATTATGCAATTAAAGAGAAAATAAAGATGTCAATGCATGTGGCAGAATCAATGGAAGAAAAAGAATTTGTGTCTAAGAATAAAGGCATAATAAAGGATATATATCACAAAAAATTCAACTGGGACCGCAAAAGGGATTTCAAAAGGTACCCTACTTCAATTGAATATATTGATAAAAATGGATTATTGTCTAAAGACCTTTTGGCAGTGCACTGTGTGCATCTGACTGATGAGGATATGAAAAGACTATCAGAAAAGAATACACCTGTTGTGCTCTGTCCGAGGAGCAATACATTAATTGGTGTTGGCATTGCGTCATTTGATAAATTAAACTCAAGCGGAATTACAATTGGCTTTGGAACAGACAGTTGTGCAAGCAATTACAGCCTGAATATGTGGGATGAGATGAGGTTTGCCTATTTATTCTACCGCAAGGCATTAAGAACCAATATTAAGGCAGAAGATATAATCAGGTGCGGAACAATCAATGGCGCAAAGGCGCTAAGTATTAACAATAAGATTGGAACACTTGATATAGGCAAGGAAGCAGACTTGATAGCAGTCAGGCTGCACAAAAAAGATATAGATATATACCGCGACCTGCTTTTAAATACTAAACCTGATGATGTATTAATGACAATGGTTGCAGGAAAGGTTATCCATTCATCAGGCATAGAAGGATTAAAAAATGTCAATTAATACGATTGCAGATAAGGTCTATTCAGATAAAAGGATAACTACAGATGATGCCCTGAGATTATTTAATTCAAATGATATATTTGAGATAGGCAGTATGGCGTCTTATATAGCAGAAAATAAAAATGGAAAGAGCGCCTATTTCATACATAACAGGCATATCAACCCGACAAATATCTGCGTTAACAGGTGTAAATTCTGCGCCTTTAGCAAGGACAAAGGAGAAAAAGAAGCCTATCAGCTTACGATTGATGAGATTCTGCAGAAGGCAAGAAGCTCTGAAAAAGGCGTTACAGAATTTCACATTGTCGGCGGACTGCATCCTGACCTCCCCTTTGAATTTTATCTTGATATGCTAAAGATGCTTAAAAAAGAACTGCCTGATGTGCATATCCAGGCATTTACAGCAGTGGAAATAGATTATTTTTCAAAGCTTTCAGGTTTGCCTCTTAAAGAAACGCTTTCAAGACTAAAAGAGGCGGGTTTAGGTTCACTCCCTGGCGGCGGTGCTGAAATCTTTAATTCAAACATCAGGAATATTATCTGTGAGGAAAAAATAAGCGGAAAAAGATGGCTTGAGATAATGGAGACAGCCCATTCCATTGGTCTTCGCTCAAATGCAACAATGCTCTATGGCCATATTGAAGGCTATAAAGATAGGGTTGATCACATGAATTCCCTAAGAGAATTACAGGATAAAACAGGAGGCTTTCAGGCTTTTATCCCCCTCCCCTTTCACCCAAAGAATACAAAGATAGAAAGAGCCTCCTTTAAAGAGACAACAGGTCTTGATGATTTAAAGACACTGGCGATTGCGCGAATTTTTCTTGATAATTTTGCTCATATAAAGGCATTCTGGATAATGCTCGGCGAAAAGATGGCGCAGGTTTCTCTGAATTTTGGGGTTGATGATATTGACGGAACAGTTGTAGAGGAAAAAATAACCCATTCAGCAGGCGCAGTAACAGCAGAGGAGCTTACAAAGGATGAAATTATCAACATGATAAAAAAGGCTGGAAAGATACCTATTGAGAGAGATACACTTTATAATGTAATAAAGGAATATGAATATGCTGGTGTGTAATACAATTGAAAAATTAGAGGCTGTTATTGATAAGATAAAATCTGGACAAAGGATTTCTGAAAAAGAGGCAATAATACTCCTTGAAGAAGCAGAGCTCTTAGCGCTTGGCGAGCTTGCAGACAATGTAAGAAAGAGGCTTCATCCTGATAATATCGTTACCTTTGTAGTAGACAGGAATATCAATTATACAAATATCTGCATAAACAAATGCAGTTTCTGCGCCTTTTATAGGAATAAGGCAGATGAGGATGCATATATTCTTAACAATGAAGAGATGTTTAAGAAGATTCAGGAGGCAATTGACTTAGGCGCAACTCAGATACTATTACAGGGAGGACTTCATCCAGAGTTTGACATAACCTATTTTGAAGGGCTCTTTAAAAAAATCAAAGAAAGGTTTAAGATTCAGCTCAATGCCCTTTCACCGCCAGAGGTCTATCATATATCAAGGCAGTCAGGGCTTTCTATCAAAGAAACAATTTCAAGATTAAAAACTGCTGGTCTGGATTCTATACCAGGCGGCGGTGCAGAGATATTAGTAGACAGTGTTAGGAAACAGGTCAGCCCGAAAAAGATTAATTCAAAGGAATGGGCAGAGGTGATGATAGAGGCGCATGGACTTGGTCTGCCGACAACAGCAACAATGATGTTTGGCACTATAGAGACAACAGAGGAGATTATTCAGCATCTCTCATTAATTCGAGATATACAAGATAAAACAAAGGGCTTTACAGCATTTATTCCTTGGTCATTCCAACCGGGAAATACAAAATTAGGGTCAAAGGGTCAAGGGTCAAGGGTCTATACTGCTACAGGCGTTGATTATCTAAAAATACTTGCATTATCACGGATTTTCATGGATAACTTCAAAAACATTCAGGCATCATGGGTAACACAGGGCGCAAAGATAGCACAGGTTGCTTTAAGATTCGGCGCAAATGACATGGGCAGCACAATGATTGAGGAAAATGTAGTTGCTGCAGCAGGTGTCTCTTACAGGATAAGCAAAGAAGAATTAATTGGAACAATAAAGGATGCAGGCTTTATGCCCTGCCAGAGGGATAATAAATATAACATATTGAAAACCTTTAATTAAACGATGGTAGTCGGGCTCGTTCCTCTACATTTTCCCTCTCCCCTTGTGGGAGAGGGTTCGGGTGAGGGGTTATATAATATATGCCAAATAAAATAAGAATAATGATAATCGGCGGCAGCGGAGCCTATAACTTTTCAAATGAGGCGTTCGGCTCATTTAAAGATGAGGTTTCAGTAAGCACTCCCTATGGCAAGGTAAAAAACATAAAGTTGTTTGATGTTGACGGTATTAAAGCAGCCTTTTTGTCACGGCACGGTGTATCAGGCTATTCTTTAACAGCGCCATTTGTAAATTATCGTGCAAATATATGGGCAGCAAAAGAGCTCGGCGCAGAGCGGATTTTATCATGGACTGGACCTGGCGCAATTAATAACAAATTTAAACCCGGCGACTTAGTCATTCCTGATGATATAATTGACTTTACAAAGACAAGACCATTAACATTTTTTGAGAATACTGGTCTTGGTTTTATAAGGCAAAATCCGGTATTCTGCCCTACCCTTCAAAAGACCTTGTTAGAAATAGCAAAAAAAAGACATAAAAAAGTCCATAAAAACGGCGTCTATGTCTGTACAGAGGGCCCAAGACTTGAGACCCCTGCTGAGATAAGGTTTTTTAAGCAGATCGGCGCAGACATGGTTGGCATGACCCTTGTGCCAGAGGTTTTTTTGGCAAAGGAATTAGAGATGTGCTACGGCACTATATGCTATATTACAAACTATGCAGAGGGCATAAAAAAAATGCCTTATAAGAAAGGCGTCCTCTTTGAAGGGACACTCCCTGACAAAGAAAATAAGCTTGTTCAAAAATCCTTGACACTAATACCATCAATAATAAAAGAGGTTATTACAAAACTTGCAGGTACATCCCGCACCTGCCCGTGCAAGGACGCAATGTTGAGATACAAGAGAAAGGGGCAATACAAATGAAGACCTTTGAAATTAAAGATAAGGCGCAGAAATCTGAAAATAGGGAATATGTACTCGGTTTTGAGGAGACAGGCAGCCATGCCTGTTACATGATGTATGGCATCCTAAGGTCAGGAGAAAATGGCAGATTAATTAAGCCGGGCAGCGGCCACGAAGAGATGGTGCTTGCAGTCAAAGGCGATTTTCATATAACAGGCCATTATTCAGATATATTAAAAGAAGGTTCCGCTTTTCATATCTCAGGCGAGCATGAATGTTTCCTTGAAAATAAAGGCGCAGCAGATGCTATATACATAATTGCCGGCGGCCATTCAGAATCAGGGCATCATTAATAAAGCCGCTTTCTTCTCATTTTTTCCCGCCTATCCATTGCGTGCCGCAGATATACCGAAAGTCGCAGTTAGGGCATATCTTCTCTTTATTCTGAGCAGGTTTAAAGGAAATATTTATATCAGTTATTTCCCTAAGAAGGCGTAGAATTATGCCTTGCATTATTTCGTAATTCCTTTCAACATCTGAATCATTGCAAAAAGGGTGTTCTATCTCTTTATTTATTACTGAACGGCCAAGAAGCAGAAACATGCCGTTTAACTCTTTTATCTTTGCCTCTTTATAATTTGAATAAAGCATAAGATAAAATGGAAGCTGAAGGCTTCCAATGGCATCGCACCATGAATCCCTGTTATCAGGGACAAGTTTATCAAAATTAATTCTAAGATAATTATTGCTTGAGGCTGTTTTAAAATCTATTATACATATCTTGTCGCCCCTTTTTTCTATATTATCAAGACGGCCTTGAATCTTAAATGAATCAATAGAAATAGGCGGAATCTTTACTTCGCTTCCCAAAATGATAAGAGGCTTTTCTTTAATCATTGGTATATAGTATCCCCTGAGGAGTTCCTTGAGTCTTTTTTTTATCTGTTTCTTTAACAGATAGGCTGCGCCAAAGAGGTTTTCTCCGTAATTTTTTTTGAATATATCATCAGCAAGCAATTCAATTTCATTGATATTAATATTGCTCTCTTTTAATTTAAGGTTTATCCGCCTTGAAAAATATCCTGAGAGAATCTCGTGGACAATGCCGCCTATGCCTTTTTTATCTATATCTCCTGAAACATCCTCCTTCTTGCTCAGCCTTAACACATGGGCATAATAAAAGCTAAACTGGCATTTAAGGTATTTATTAACAGATGAAGCGCTGTAGATAAAATCTTTAAGAAATTCTATCATGTCTTCTGTCTTTGGTATTTCTACTGGGCTGCTGTTTTTAAGGCTGACCTTATACTGAATGGTTTTTATATAGTCTTTATCTATTGTTTTATCCTTTTTCTGAATTTCCCATATTAATTTTTCAACAAACCTTGAACGTTCCTTATTATTGTTTTCAATAAAAAATAGGTGCGCCTCCTTTGCGCCTTTTAAGAGGGTTTCAAAATAATATGCAGAAAGCCTGTCCCTGTCCTGATATGTTGGAATGCCCAGCATCTTCCGCACCCTGAACGGCAGAAAGGTGTCCTCTTTTTTGGCTGACGGCAGCACTTCCTCATTTACATCCATAACAAAGACCGTGTCAAATTTAAGATTTCGTGTTTCAAGAAATCCAATTACCTGCAGGCCCTTTATTGGAGAGCCTTCAAATGGGGTATAGCTGTTCATAATATGCCTTTTGAAAAAGCTGAAATAGCCGCTCATGTCTGTAAAGGATATGTTCTTCATTAGGGACATTGAAACATCATTTAGCAAAGAGAGAAATGATTCTGAAAAGGGATGGAACAAGGGATGAAGTCTTGCTGTGCTGTTATTGAATATAAATGTGAGCAGTTCAATGCACCTTTCTGAAAAATCACCTACATTTTTAAATGAGATAAATTTTTCTATGGTATTATTATGAATATATCTTAGATGCTTTTTAATACCCTCATTATCAATCTCTACTTTGGATTCAGAAATACTGTTTTTAATATTTTTGTAGAGCTCTTTATTATTTTCTATCTCTGAAAGGGTTAAAAAGGTCTTTTCCTGTTTTGCAAAGGACTCCTCCAGTGTATGAATGATTATCCTTGCAGCCTCAGTGCTTTCTTTATAATAGATATTCTTTGTATACGGATGAAGGATAAATTTAAGATAGTCTGGGATATAAAACCTGTTTTCATCCATTGAGGTTATAAGCTCCATAAGGTTATTTAAAAAGCCGAATATAGGGGTACGGTATAGCGGATACCCCAAAGAGATGTTATAGTCCTTTTCATCTATTACAGAGATGCCTTGATGAAGCAGTGGAAAAAGGGTTTCAGATGATGGAAGGACAATCGCGGTTTTTTCATTCAAAACCTTTTCCTTGTTTAGCCTTGTTTCAATTACCTTGTTCAGGGCATATACCTGTCCATGGGTATCGGGACTGCTGTAAAAATGGATTTCTGTATCCATATCGGCCGTTTCCTTATCTTCAATATTTATCCCCAAATCAGCGAGACTTTCTTTTAGTCCTGTGCCTTGCTGAAAGATAAATAGTGTGTTATCCTGTGAAAGTAATTTCTTAAACAACACCCTTTCAGATTCAGTAAAGGCATAAAGCCCTGCAAATATCATCTGCTGGAAATTGTTAATCTTAGCCTTGTCAATCATCTCTGAAGCTGCCCTGTATCTGACAGACCTTGTAGAGAACCCAGCGCTTTCAACAGCCTTATAAAATTCCTCATAAAAGGCTGAGAGCGACTCAAGCCTTTCCATGCCTTCTGCAGGTATTGCTGCATTCGCATATTGTTCAATGCCTTTAACCCTTTGTGCATCTGTTTTTTCTATATACAGCTCCTCAATATCCTGATAGATCTTAAGCCCTATGGGGAAAAAAGAGTCAGGCGTCTTGAAATTGTTTCCGCCTATGGGTTTTGACAGCCTTGTCTGAATTTCATAAAGCATGGCAGCCGCATCAATTGCATTAAGCTTTCTTCTTGAATGAACTGCCTCGTATACATAATCAATAAATTCATCCATTGAAAATATAGCAGGCGGTACAAATCCTCCATTTACCCTTTCTGCAATTGCCTTTCTTAAGAAGTGGGACGGTCTTCTGCCGGGAAAAACTATCAGGTTTGCTGAATAATCCCTGCCAGATACCTTCAGATATGGGATTATCTTTTCTATTAGACTCTCTTCTGTCTGTATGACAAGGGTGTTCAAGATACCCTCCTTACTTCCTTCAAATCAACATATACAATTATCCCTTCAATATTCTTATCAGGATAAATCTCTTTTAATATTTTTATATAGCTCTTGATTTGAGAGATATATTTTTCTTCTGACTCTTTGTCCGTTCCTGTTTTATAGTCAATAACAGCAGCCTTGTCTCTGTCTATAACTACCCTGTCCATCCTGAAGAGCCTCCCTTTTTCATCAGAGAATTCCTGCTCCTTTTTAATTGCTCTATAAGGTCTTTGTTTAAAATATTCTGATACATCTCCATGCTTGATTATATTTACAACTACATCTTTTATCTCGCCTTCAGGATATTCTGTCCCAGCCGCTTTGTTGGCCTTTTTGACGATGTTTATAAGTTCATCTTCTAAACCGTCATGTAAATAATCTATAAGGGATAATACCCTATGGATGAATTCACCCCTCTGTTTTTCCCTGATATTCAGGTCTTTCTCAAGGCATGGCTTCCAGTCAAGCCCTTTGTGGTGATGGCTGACTTCAAGATGTTCAAGGCCAGGTTTAGGCTTACCAGGGGTTCTTGCAGGCTTATTAGATGCGGCATAATCATTAACAGGCAGAAGGTCAATCGGAAATATACTTTTTTCGCTTCCCACGCCTATAACATACAATTCTTCCTTTGCGCGAGTGAATCCCACATAAAGGCTGTTTAGCCTGTTCACCAGCTCCTTTGTTTTTTCTTCCTGATATAATTCTTCAAATTGAGGATTGCCTTCTGATATCTTCTGTGTAATCTTGAGCAGATTAATTCCATCCTCATCCTCTTTCATTATAAAATTGAAGGATTTTTTGTTGGCCTTTTCATAGAGGAGCATTATTACAGCAGTAAATTCAAGCCCCTTTGCCTTATGCACTGTCATTACATTTACAGCATCAACATCCTTTGGCGCATTTATGTTCCATTTAGATTCATCTGTCTCGCTATCCTCAGTAAAATCAAGAAAATCTCTAAGTGTGTTATAGCCTGCTCCTTCAAATTCCTTGATATTCTCAAGTATCTTTACAAGGGATGCCTCCTCGTCTTCAAAAAAATCAAAAAGCCTGAATGTATTAAATATCTCAGTGACAAGGTCATAAAGTGGAAGATAGCCTGATGCCTTAAATAAGCCAGCGAAGTACTTGTCCCAGACAACTTCAAACTCATTCTGAAAAAATTTATAGAGAGGAGATCTGCCTCTGCAATTGAATAAAAAGTCCTTTAATTGCTCCTTTTTAATCTCAGGATAATGTTTATTAAGAGTTCTGCTAAAAATATCTCCAAGGATAAATTCAGCAAATGACAGGTCATCCATTGGCGAGTCAAGAAAATTTAGAAGAGAGACTACCTCTGCAGTAATCTTCCTTCTTCTTATATCAAGGCTGCTGTGGGAAATAAAAGGTATGTCTATTTCGTTGAGCCACGCTGTAATCTTAACCACATCGCCATTTGTTGGGGTAAGGATAACAATATCGCTATATTTATATCCCCTTTTGTACAGTTCTTTTATGAGCTCCTGAATCTTCTGTCTTTCAATCGGGTTTTCGTCATCCTTTTCACAGATAACAACCTCTGCGTAGCCTGCATTTTTATTCTCTTCTTTAACCTTCTGACTGTAGTCAATCAGTCCGCTTCTCTTTCCTGCATCGCTGTATTTTTCATTGTTAGCAATAATTTCCTTAAATACCTTTTCACTAAACTTCAGTATCCTCTGTTTGCTTCTGTAATTAATATCAAGCTCTCCTATAGAATATTCTGCAGAGGGAAACGGATTTATTGACTCAATGTTTTTCATAATTGTATAATCTGCATTTCGGAATCCGTAAATCGCCTGCTTTGTATCTCCCACAACAAAGAGGCTTCCATTCTGTGAAAGGGAGTTTTCAATAAGCGGAAAGAGGTTTTTCCACTGGATAGGCGATGTATCCTGAAATTCATCAATCAGAAAATGGTATATGGTCTCTCCAATTCTGAAATAGACATCAGGCACTATCTCTTCATTTAGGTATTTGGCAAGATTTCTGTTTAAGTCTTCAATAAATATCTTTCCCTGATGTCTTTTCACCTTTTCAAGGGTATTGGTGAATTCATTATAGACCTTGATATAGGGGTGGTAATAGGAATGTGCATAAAATGAGCCGTATCTATTGGTTAGTTCATAAATTTGATCCCATAGGCCTTCTATTTGATTATAAAAAGAGTGCAGCTCAGGGTCTTTCTTTTTTGGTTTGTTTACAGGGATAACCCCTACTTCACCAATAACATCGGAAAATCTTCCTTTACTAATTGATGCCAAGAGCCTGTTATATTTAGACGCAGTCCGCTTATTTTCTTCCAACTTTGACTTCTTTACCAAATCATCAATCTGCTGAATCCTGCTTTTAAGCTCTTTCTGCAGCTCTGACATCTCCGATGAAAAATCCTCTTTCTTTGGCTCTTTCCACATAGATGCCAGTCTTCCATACATCTCTTTGATTACATCCAATATATCCTCTGCAGGGTCCCATATATATGAAGTATTATCCCTTTTCTGCTCCTGTATCTTACTGATAATTTCCTCAAATAGCGCCTCTTCATTGGTTCCTTCCTTAACATTCTTCAGGAATAGATTGAATGAATATTCAAGAAGAGAATTGTTTTTCATGAGAATCTCAAAATCAGGGTTAAATCCAAAATCAATGGAAGACGCCTTGAACACGGAGGTTATAAAACTGTCTATGGTCTTTACCTGAAAATCAGAATAGTCGTCAAGAATCCTGTCTATTAGTTTTCCAGCCTTATCTGACACTTCTTTACTATCCAGTGATATCAACTGTATAATCTCCTCAGCATCTTTAGAATTGAAATTAATCAGTTTTAACCATTTAAGTATCCTCTCCTTCATCTCCTTTGCCGCATTATTTGAAAAGGTAACTGCAAGTATATTTTGTAATCTGTTATTTGGTATATTTTGGGATAGAATAAACTGGACGAATCTTTTTGACAAGGCATGGGTCTTGCCAGACCCTGCAGATGCCTTTAAAACAGCAAGGTGTGGAAAGCGGATAGAAATGTCTTTTTTTAAAACTGGCATAGTTTTATCCCTGACGCGTAAAGTATACCTTACAAAAAAAACCTGTCAAGATGTCTAAGCTGACTTTTAACTAATAAAGATATTATAGAACAGAAGAGAGACAAAGGTGTGTCAGTTTAAAAAGAAAGGCTATTTGCTGACATCAGCCTCTTTGGCAATATTAAATTTATTCAACCTGTACTGCAGTGTTCTGTATGACATGCCGAGGAGTTTTGCCGCATCAACAATCTTCCAGTTTGATTTTTCCATTGCCTTTGTTAGCAGCTCTCTTTCAAATGCCTCAAAGGAGATGCCTTCCGGAGGGATGTCAAAGTTTATATTGCCGATTTTATAAACCGGCCTCTTTATCTCACTATGAAGGTCTTCAATCGTTATCTCATCACCTTCGCACATAAGCATTGCCCGCTCAATTACAGACTCAAGCTGTCTGACATTTCCGGGCCAGTTGTAGTTCATAAGAACCTGCATTGCCTCATTTGCAATCCCTTTTATGTTTTTTCCTGAATTTGTGTTGTGCTTTTTTATGAAATGGTCAATCAGCTCTGGTATGTCAGTTATCCTCTCACGCAAGGGCGGCAGTACAAAGGAGATAACATTAAGCCTGTAATAAAGGTCTTCTCTAAACCTTTTCTTTTTTATCTCATCCTCAAGGGTTTTGTTTGTTGCAGCGAGTATCCTGACATCAATTTTAATATTTTCTACCCCCCCTACCCTTCTTATCTCCTTTTCCTGTAATACCCGCAGCAGCTTGGACTGCATATTTGGGTTTAGCTCGCCTATCTCATCAAGAAAAAGTGTTCCGCCATTTGTTGATTCTATCAAGCCTATCTTTTTATCATATGCGCCTGTAAATGCGCCTTTTTCGTGTCCGAATAACTCGCTTTCTAACAGGGTATCAGGTATTGCTGCGCAGCTTACTGCTGAAAAAGTCTTATCTTTGCGCAGACTGTTATAATGCACTGCCCTTGCTGCAAGCTCCTTTCCTGTGCCGCTTTCACCGCATATAAGAACAGTGGAATTAGAATTTGCAACCTTTTTAATTATCTTAAACACCTCCTGCATCTTTCCGTGGCTGCCAATCATGTTGTCAATCTTGAATCTGTCCACTAACTGCTGATGAAGGAGTATATTCTCTCTTACGAGCCTTATCTTTTCAAATGCCCTCTTAAGGCACAAAAGGAGTTCATCCCTTTCAAGCGGCTTTGTAAGATAATCAAAGGCGCCTTTTTTCATTGCCTCTACAGCAGTGTCTATTGTTCCATGGGCAGTCATGATTATTACGCATGACAAATTATTCTTATTTATGATTTTTTGAAGAAGGTCCAAACCGTCAGAACCGGGCATTTTCAAATCTGTAAGGACAATGTCAAAGTCCATTTTCTTTATCAGGTCAAGGGCATTAGAGGCATTGGAAGATACCTCCACATCATAGCCTTCGTCTTCAAGGATTGTCTTTAATATATCCCTTTGTGATTTTTCGTCATCAACAACTAATATACTGCCATGCTCCATAATGAACCTCAAATTAATAAATTTGTATTATTGATTAATAGCAACAGCCTCTGCTTTTACAAGAGGAAGCCTGATTGTTACATTGGTTCCTACACCGGGCCGGCTATAAATAAATATCTCTCCTTTATGCTCATTTATTATCTTTTTTGTAAGCGCCAGTCCCAAACCTATGCCGACATCCTTTGTTGTGAAATACGGGTCAAATATTTTGTCCATATCATTGATGTCAATGCCTGAACCAGTGTCTGTAAATATAATATCAAGATTGCCGTCACCATGATTGGGTCTTGCTTTTATTGTTAAACTGCCTCCCTTTGGCATAGCCTGAATTGAGTTTAAGATAACATTTATAAAGCATATCTTTATCTGGTCTTTATCTATCATTAGCTGCGGAATATCTTTGGGTATATCTATTTTAATATTGATCTTGTCCATCTGCATCTTCTGCTCTGCCAATGCCGTTATCTCTGCAACAACTGTTTTCAGGTCAGCATCTTTTACATTAAGCTTTATAGGCTTGCCATAGTTTAAAAAATTGCTTATCAAAACATTAAGCCTCCTGATCTCATCTTTAACCTTCAACATCAATCTGGAAAAATCCTCTTTTTTCTTTAAATTCTTCGGGGAGAACTTTATTCTAACATGGTCAATGCTCAGATTGATAAAATTCAGGGGATTCCTTATCTCATGGGCAATGCCTGATGCAAACTGGCCCAGTGCAGAGAGCTTTTCTGCCTGATTAAGCCTCTCCTCAAGCTCCTTTTGGAGCCTTAACCTTTCAATCATTTCATTAAAGCTCTTTGTAAGCTCGCCAATCTCATCGTTTCTCTTTACCTCAAGCTTTTTAGAAAGATCGCCTGCTGCAACAGCCTTTGCAGCATCTACAACTTCATGTATCGGCGCAGTATATTTCCATGAGAGAAAAAGTGATACTGCAATACCAATGGTAAATACAAATATCGTTGCAATCAATCTCTTGAGGTTATTGGATTGCAGCAGATTGGTAAAATCGTCAAGGACCATCTTAATATGCACATAGCCTACCTGTTCATTATTTACAATAACTGGTATTAATATATTCTGGGTCTTTTGTTTTGCAGTCGGCCCTAAATCCTCGCCAAGTCTTGCAGTAATCAGCACATCCTTTCTTTTCGGATCAACCTTTTTACCTACCTTCTTTGGGTTTGAACTTGCTATAATCTCTTCTTCATTGCTTATGATAGATATCTCATTGACACCCTTCTGGTTCAACTGCTGGACATAGTCCCTTAGCCTTGCCTCGTCTGTCTGCTCCTGTGATGTAAGCTCCTCAACGCTCATTTTAATAGCAGTTGTAAGGTCATTTGTATGCTGCTCTATCTCCTTCATCAAGGTGCGCTCGCCATGAGAATATATTGCAAAGAGCATGGCAAGAGAAAGAAGCGAAAGAAAGAGCATCATGAGCAAAAGTTTTGTCCTTAACCTTAGGTTGTCAAAAAAGGATTTCATATTGCACCTCGTCTCAATTTTATACCAAGAAAATCCTCAATCTCCTTAGCAGTTATCATGCCTTCTCTCATGCAGACCGGAGGATATTCTGTAATGTCAATTACTGTTGATTCCTTTATGCCTGTTGTCCTGCCAGCGTCCAATATTATATCAATTTTTTCGCCTAAATTCTCACTTACTTTTTTTGGGTCTGATGCGCTCGGCGTTCCTGATATATTTGCGCTTGTTGCTGTAACAGGGCAGCCTGCTGTCTTAAGAAAAAGGAGTGTAAGGGGATTATTCGGGATTCTTATGCCTATCTTATTGCCGCTTCCGAGCAGAGATTGAGAAACTGCCGGTGACGGATAAAAGATAATGGTTAAAGGCCCAGGCCAGAACTTATCTATTAGTTTTTTAGCAATTTGGGGTATATTTTTTACATATTTTGAAACCTTATCTTTATTATCCATTAAAATCAGGATGGGTTTATCATAGCCCCTCTCCTTTATTGCATATATTTTTTTTACAGCCTCGTCATTTGCTGCATCAGCGCCAAGACCGTAGAATGTATCAGTTGGAAAGGCAACAATCCCCCCTTTTTTTAACGTCTCTGCCGCATCTTTTATTCTTTTAACATCAGGTTTCTTTGGGTCAATCTTTATAATTCTTGCCATTTCATGTTTCAAGCTTTTTTGCTTCCTTCTCTATATTTTCTGCCAGCCTTCTTCTGTAGTTAATCAATTTTTCTAAAATCTCCGGGTGTTTTGTGGCGAGTATCTCTGCTGCAAATATCCCTGCATTCTTTGCGCCTGCCTTACCAATAGCCATTGTTGCCACAGGGATGCCAGCAGGCATCTGAACAGTTGAAAGAAGCGAGTCAAGACCCTTTAAAGGCGATGAATCAATCGGCACGCCAATAATAGGCAGAATAGTCTCTGATGCAATCACACCTGCAAGATGCGCAGCGCTTCCTGCTCCTGCAATTATCACCTCAAGTCCTCTTTCTACAGCGCTCTTTGCATATTCAGATGTCCTTTTTGGCGAACGGTGCGCAGAGGCAATGGTCATTTCATAAGGAATGCCGAATTCCTTTAATATCCTTGCAGCCTCCTCCATTATTTCTATGTCAGAGCTGCTTCCCATTACAATCCCTACAAGCGGTTTATCTTCCATTATTTTCATAATTTCTCCTTAACAATAATAATTACCTAATAAGTTTTGATTTGAACGGCAAAGTAAAAAGCTCAAGATGCAAGGCGGAGCAAGACATCGCACCGCAGCATACATCTTAGTATGTGAGGATGCGAGGCCGAAGCGACAACGCAGCAGATGGACTTTTTACGCAGCCGTTAATGCCTTTGAAGCAATATCTTTTCTATAGTGCATCCCTTCAAACTTAATCTTTTCTATTGCCTTATATGCAGTCTTCACTGCCTCATTAATATCTATGCCAGATGCAGTAACGCCAAGCACCCTTCCGCCTGCTGTTATTATATCATTATCCTTCTTTGCTGTGCCTG